>PCWT01000068.1 GCA_002796245.1 Gammaproteobacteria bacterium CG11_big_fil_rev_8_21_14_0_20_46_22
TTCTGAGTTATCAGTGGATTTTAATAATTCAGATGCACTTTTTGGGAGCTTCTTAATTAACGCATCAGGCAATGATTTTGATAAATCGGGGTTTGGTTCTTCAGATATAAAATGATCGCGCAATGTTTTAATTAATTTTACGATTAAAGCGTCATCTTTATAAAATTCTAAATCGACAGCCAATAAAATGGGGCGAAAATACATAGCGATTCGTCTAGCTTGAGATTCATAATACTTCCATTTTTCAGACTTTTTATCAAAGCCAGTACCAGAAATTAAATCAGCAATTGCCACTTGTTTTTCTTTGGGTAAAATATCAAATCCGAGCTGCCTGTATTCTTCAGTTGTTATGTTTTGTTTTATTTCTTGGGTTGAATTCCAAACCAGAAATTCTCCCAGGTTCGGTAATTCCAGCATTAATCCCCTCACAAACTCCTCTTCTTTTGCGTCCGCATGGTTATTTGCCTCATTAACAAATGCACGCAGATGGAACATGAAGCTCGTGATTAGGTTGTCCATGAATTCTTGATAACGATGAAAAATAAAGCACAACATGTACAATGATTGCTGTGGCTTTTTTAATCTTCGCAATCTTGATGCGGTATATTGTTCTGCAAGTGATCCATAATAACGAACGGCATTATTCGATAACTGTAATGATGGAATCAGCGTTTTGCATAGCTGATACAGCTCTTTTATTTTCAGAACTTTTTGCACTTCAAGTTTTAATGCAGTATATGTAAAATCTCTTTGATCCATTCGAATAACATTTAATTGCGTAAGTCCGCCATCATTCTTAATAATTTCTTCCAATTGCTTCTTTAGATCACTAGGTATTTCAAGAACTATTTTTTCAAGTCGATCACGTTCTGTTTTAAATACACGTGTGAACAAATCTTGTATTGTGCGGTACGATGGAAATATTATTTTTTCATTTTCAAGAAAAATATATAATTCACGTAACGTATCACTTCCTTTTGGGTGAATTCGGATTAATTTTTCTAGTTGATTTACAGTGATTTTTTTAAGTGGGTATGACCACTCACGATACCCGTACAATGTTAAAATATCTTCTTTTTGCGTGCGATAATTATCTTTCCATAAAGTGCCAGTTAATTCTTTCTTATTTTCTTCCGATGAGTAATGCTTTTTTATAATAAAATTAACATCATCCTTAACGTCGTCGAGTGAAAATTTATAGAATTGTTGTATTGCTTTGAAGTAGCCGATTTGCATTATCAAATAGACTTTTGATTTAACGCTGGTGTATTTTTTTAATAGTTTATGCTCTGCATCGCCCAGTGTAAAAAAGTGATCTCGTTCATTATCATCATTAAATATAGGTATTGAATAAAGATCTGAAATCTCGGAATCGGTTAATAAATTAATTTGTTTTTTGCTCATGCCTGACAGATTTAATTGTTAGTTTTTTGTGCGGCCATCTCGTAATATGTAATCGGAACATTTCTATGACGTAAATATTTATAAAGCGTACTTTTTGAAATGGATAATTTTTTGCAAATATCATTCACTGATAACTTTTTCTCTTTATACAATGTTTCTGCAGCGCAAGCGGTAGCCTCTGATGCTTTTGCTAATCCTTTGGGTCTGCCGCCACAACGTCCGCGTGCACGCGCCGCACTTAATCCTGCTTGTGTGCGCTCACGAATAACATCGCGCTCAAATTCAGCAAGCGATGCAAAAATATTAAAAATTAATCGTCCTTGCGGATTGGTAGTATCGATTGGATCATTCAAACTGCACAACCCAATATTCTTTTCCAGTAATTGTTGAACGAGTTCAATTAAATTTTTAAGCGAGCGACCCAATCGATCTAGTTTCCAAATCACGAGCACATCATTGGGGCGCAGCTGACTGATTAAGTTATTTAAGATGGGGCGGTCGACTTTGACGCCACTGACTTTCTCCTCATAAATTTTTTCGCAGCCAGCATTTTCAAGCGCGATGACTTGCATATCTAAATTTTGTTCGCGTGTGCTGACCCTGGCGTACCCAATTTTCATGGAAAAATCCTTCTTAAAATAATTGATAGTTCACGATACTTAAAAAATTCATCATTCGGTAGACTTAGATTACGAAAACCAGTATCTTGTACCGTAAATAGGGCGTTAGTGTACCACTAAAATCAAATCATGGTGGTCCAATAAAACGAGGGTTTTATCGAACCGTCGAATTTGGTTATTATAGATAGACAAGGATGGCAAACATGCCAACTGTATTAAGAATTAAAGGCTATCGTTTTTTCTTTTTCAGCCTGGAAGGGAATGAACCACCACACATTCATGTCGAACATGGTGATAAGGTGGCAAAATTGTGGTTGAAACCCATAAACCTGGCAAGCTCCTCAGGTTTTAGAAGCCACGAATTAACTAAAATTAGAGCACTTGTTATGGAGCATAGCGAAATATTTTTGGAGAAATGGTATGAGCACTTTAGCAGTTAAATTTGATGATCATGCAGTTGATGTCAGTTTTACAAAAAATGCGCTGCATTTTGTGTTAGCGGATGGAAGAGAAATTTCAGCCCCACTAGAATGGTTTCCACTATTACGAGATGCAACTGAAAAAGATAGAAATAATTGGCGTCTAATAGGTAATGGTATTGGCGTGCATTGGCCAGAAATTGATGAAGATATTGCTGTTGGTACGATTATGAAAGGGCATGATTAACAGGATTAATTAAAAACCGGCCGGTTTTGGAGATTCTTCCAGAGAACCCCTAAAGTACCGTTAAAAAACAAGCGAGGAGAAATCATTGGTAGCGCAGGCGTATCATTAGATATTACGGCGGCAAAACAAGCAGCTACTGATAGATTAGACTTTCTTGAGAACATCATAGCCCTAATGCCTGGACATGTCTATTGGGTTGATAGAGCGGGTGTTTACCAGGGCTGCAACGATGCACAAGCAAAATCGTCTGGTTTGAATAACAGAAAGGAAATTGTAGGTAAGCGAAATAAAGATTTACCATGGCATTACAACACAAAAGCTATTCCTGAAATAATAGATAAAATCAATCAAGAAGTGATGGAAAGCGGAAAAACCAAGGTCGTTGAAGAACCAGCCGAATTGCAAGATGGGACTAAAGCAATATTCTTATCGAGCAAAGTACCAATGAAAAATAAAGCAAATCAAGTTGTTGGTATGCTTGGTATTTCCATTGATATCACCAACAGCAAAAAAAGAGAAGAAGAACTGAAGAAGGCCAAAAAAGAAGCTGAGAAATCGAATAAAATAAAATCGGATTTTATCAGCAATATGGAACACGATATTCGCACGCCTTTTGTTGGTATTTATGGCATGATTGATATTCTTGCCAATCAAGAAGAAGATCCAGAGAAAAAAAACATCTTGCACGATGTGGCGATTTGCGCCAAAGAGCTAATGGATTATTGTGACGGGATTTTAGATTTTTCACGGATAGAGTCAGAGTCCTTTCCGATTGTTTCTAAGAGTTTCACGCTACGCAAGTTGGTTGATAGCGTCATCACCATTGAAACTATTGCGGCAAAGAACAAAGAACTTGATTTATCGTTACAATATGATAGCCAACTTCCCATTGCAGTCATCGGCGATCCTTATCGCTTAAAACGTATTTTAATTAATCTGGTGAGCAATGCTATTAAGTTTACCAAGCAGGGATTTGCGAAACTATCAGTATCGTTAAGTCAAGATAATCAAGATGATCGCAAAGTTGTGGTCAAATTCGAGATAGAAGACAGCGGTATGGGTATTCCTGATGATAAAAAAGCGTTGATTTACGAACGCTTTGCGAAAGTTATTCCAAGCAATAAGGGGTTATATAAAGGGCTTGGGTTAGGGCTTAGGATCGTTAAACAATTTATTGATGAGTTAGATGGTGATATTCACTTAACAACAGAAATAGAAAAAGGCTCAACATTTGTTGTATTTTTGCCGTTTAAGGTTCCGTTGTCTAATGAAATTATTGACGAGGACTGATCCTCAAGGAACAGAACATGGATCGTTCAAAATTACGTGTTTTAGTGGTAGAAGATCATAAGCTGGCTCAGAAAATGGCGGTGATGGCAATAGAACAGCTTGGTTGTATGGTTGATACTGCGGACACGGGTGCTGAAGCAATCACACAATTTAAGCAGCACCGTTATGATTTCATTTTTATGGATCTAGGGCTGCCTGATATGGATGGATACACTGTCACTGAAACTATCCGTGGGTTAGAGGAAAAGCTGCACCAGCACACACCTATTGTGGCCTTAACGGCACACGTTGAGGAGGAATTTCGAGAAAACGCCAAGCGAGCTGGTATGGATGATTTTTTATCCAAACCATTAACAACGGACAAAGCAGAGGCAGTGCTTGATCAATATGTTCAACCTGAGAATATCAGCAACATTAAACGATTCAAGTAAATAGTAAAACCAAACTAATTGATGACCAGCATACAGAGCACAACGCGCACTATGCAATTGGCTGATTAAAATGTATGCGAATCCATCTGGCTAAGTAGTCAGTAATGCCATTATTAGTTGCCCAATCAAACAACAATACCTTATTCGCCGACCATCCCAACCACGTGCTTGATGGCATGTGCGCAAATCAAGGTAGATGTGCCACTTGACTCTCCTTGAAATCTAATTAAAATAACAAAAAGAAACGTTACTTTAAATAATAACGTTATTTAATTGTTATCTTAAAAAGAGGAGTTGTTATGAGTAAACCTACCCAAGTAACCTACGAGGTCTTTGCCGAGGCCGCCAACCAGCTAGACAGTGAGAATCAGCGCGTCAGCGTGCGTGCCGTGCGCACCAAGGTCGGCGGCTCTAATAGCAAGCTGATGGAGTTCTTGCGTCAATGGAAGTCCGAAAAACAGTTGGCAACCGAAACTGATGAAGATATCTCTGATGGTTTTCGTCAAGCTTTGTTGGCTGAGTTTGGTCGCGTGGTTCAAAAAACACGCGAGCGCCTTGAGAAACAATTGGCTGATGAAAAAAACAGTGCCCAGGAAGCGCTGGATTTGTTAGCGGAGATGGAGAAAACCTGTGCTGAGCAAACGGAGAAAATCACAACACTTGAAGCACAGCATCAAAAGAGGGTGTTAATTTTAGAGAAACAGATTGCAGGATTGGAAGCCCGCCTTAAGGATGAAGAATCACGCGAGACGAAATTAGTGCAAAAAGTGGAAACACTTCAGGCTAGCCAGCATCAAGCGGAAATTAATGCGGCGGTAGCAAAGGCGCGCTGTGAATCTCTCGAAAAACAATTAGCGGCGAAAGCTAAGTGATTTTTTGGAATCTGAGTAATGAGTAAAAAAGACCCAGACGAAAACATCAACCGCGCGAAAAGGTTGCTTAAGAAGCCGAGCAAAAGAACTGTGCTCGGTATTATGCTGTCCGTGCTGATGATCCCGTTATTCGCATTGCTTTTTTATGTCTTCGGTATCATTTTTACTTACACCGGCTCTATACCGGTTGGGTTCTATCGCATTATCTCGGATACAACACAGATTAAGCGCGGTGATTATGTGTCATTCTGCTTACCAGATACGATTGCTAAGATGGGGCTTGAGCGTGGCTATATTCATCGTGGTTCATGTGCTAATGGTAGTGAAGAACTGATTAAGCAAGTGATTGCGGTGCCAGGTGATACCGTTAAGCTTGCTAATAATGAAATTTCTGTCAATGGCCTGTTTTTAGGCAGTGGTTATTTTGCGCCGACTCGGATTATTGATAAAGACCACTTACCTGTTTATCGTTTTATTAAAGAGGGCACCTATCAGGCAAAAGGGTATTGGGTGTATGGGTTTGGTGATCCTCGCTATTCTTGGGATTCTCGTTACTATGGCGGAATACCTAAAGCCAATATTAAACATCGATTACTGCCATTATGGATATTTTAAAATGTCCTGTTTAGATTGATCTCACGTATTTCTTAAAAGCCTAATCCAATTGCAGCTTGTTGATGCCAATCGCTTTAGCGCACTGTAGTAGAAAAGCAAACGAAAATTTACCCCTGTTGATTGTGACGGTAATATTATTGGTTGTTTTTTGTATGCCTAATTTCTCTAACGCCTGCCTTAGTTCGTCATAATTAATACCACGACGTGTAAGCTCTGCTTTTAAAAAGTTAGCGGCCTGTGTTTCCCAGTCGGTTTTCTCACTCATCGACAGCTCCTCTTGAATAACTGTAATGTAATTAATCTTACTAATAAGTAATAAAAATGTCAATCAAGTGTTGACACCGACACAAGAACAGTTATAATTATTACATATTAGTATTAAAACATACTAATATGTAATTTAACCACATAGGAGAATATTAATGAATACTGTAAATACTATTCATACTCGACTCTACAATAAATTGGCAAAGTTGATCCCCGACCTTAAGGCGCTTGAACTGGGCGAGGCCATGAAAAGTTTAGGCGGTGGTGGGATGATGGATTTGAACTTGGATGTGCTTTATGTCAGTGATGATCATACGGTGATTGCTTTATCCCATTACTACAAACACCCCAGCGGCGATTTAATTGCTGATCCTGATATGGAAATTCGGATATTTCATGATGGGCGCGGCGCAGAAGCTTTGACTTATCAAGATAGTTTCGGTTATCAGCGTGTTTATCCTGATGAGCAGCACGTTAGGCCAAAATTAAAGAAAAGCCTTAATAGCTTTCTTAATACTTGGCTGGGTAATTGTTTACGCCAAAACCATCACTTGAAGCGTGAAGCGACAAAATCAAAATAAAAAGGGTAGGTGGTCCCGTGTGGATGCACAGGGCCACCCCATCATCACTTTAAACCACAGAGGAAAAAGCAATGACAAGTATCATTTTACAAAACGAATTAATCATTGAACAGCGCAACCATGACATGCTTCAGAAGCAAAATGAGTCCAAAATGATGAGCGCCTATTTAGGGTTGTGTGAGTCTAAAAGTCCAATGGCAACGCCGGTCAGTGAAAGAAAGCTTAGAAGGCTACAAAGGAGAAGGCGAGCGATGGTTGATAAATTGATCAGCGGGGAAGGGGTTACGACAGATTAATGGCTAACCTGATTCACGTGCCAGAATAGTGCGCCTAAGATAGTGGCTTTAGGATATTCAGCAAGACCGGAGCGCAGAATATCACCGCCCAGGCGCACTAGATTATGGTAGCGTGTGCGCTTCCAGGCTTCACAAAAAAGTGCTTGTATTTCCTTGATAGGCTCGTCTTCTTCCATGAATGTTTTGCTATTAAATGCTTTTTCGCCTGCTCGATAAAAGGTGTGCTCAATGCCATTGTCTTGCTCTATTTTCTGAATAATTGTTTGGCAAATTTGCAAGGCTTGTTCGCTATCAAGATAGTTTTTATCCGCCAAGGCTAACCCTGTCTTTTCAAACGATAGCCCCAGTAGAAATTTACGGTGCCCGTCTTTGTGGCGCAATCGTTTCTTGGCGGTAGAGAGGCGTTGCCTAAGCCGGTATTTTTTAGCTAGGATTTTTTTTTAGTATCATCCATATTGGATAGGGTGGCGTCTTGGTCGTTCTTATATTTATCGCGCAGCCCTTTAAATTCTTTCTCTAAAATATCATCCGACAAGTCAATAAGCCGATAGCGTTTAGCCAAGCTACCAACCTTAGAAGCCCGCTGTTTATCAAAATCAGCAATTTTCTTTTCGATCTCTTTGAGCTGATCAACCAATTTTGCCTTTTGATCTACAGGGCTTTTTTTCTGTTTTGCCATTATTCAATTACTCCTAGCCTAAAAAATGTTCCCCGTGATAAATCCCGTCTGGAAATATCCTAGCAGGGGGTTAAAGGGGGACGGCAATGAGTCCCCCTTATTTAAATCATCGATTTTTTGTTATGGGAAGGGTAGTGTTTTACCACCACCCTTTAAATCCCGTCGCGGTCATCGGCGTCCCCGCCTGTACCGCATAGTGATGATGATATAGAAATCCAAAAAAGTCAATAAAAGTGAGCGAAGCGAACACCAATCAGCATAGTGCCGGCGATAGCCGGATAATCGCTATGCGCACTTATGCATTCTTGCGAATGCTGGTGCGATCTGCTAAATTAGTACCAAGCAAGATTTGGAACACCTATGGCCATCTATCACTATCACCGTGAGATAGGAAAGCGAGGAGACGGTAAAAACGCTGTCTTTGCGGTGGCGTATATCCGTGGGGAAAAGCGTACCTGCCATAAAACCCAAGAGACAAAGGATTTTACCTATAAGCATGATGTTATTTATTCTGAATGCCTGCTACCTGATGACGCACCAGAATGGGCGCTGAAGATTAGAAATTCCCACGTAAAAGACGAAAATGGCCAATATTTGTTTGATAAAACAGGGCTTAATTTCTCTAATTATGCTTGGAATCAAATCGAGATTATGGAAAAACGCAGTGACTCTCAATTGTACTTTCATGATGATTTTGCCATTCCTGTTGAGTTAAACCAAGAGGCAGCGATTGAGTTAGTTCAGAGTTTTGTGAAAGAAAAGCTTGCCGTAAATGGTGTTTTTTGTGATACGGCGATTCATTGGGAATTGATCAATCCTCATGCCCATGTGGTGATGCCATTGCGCCAATTAACTGAGGAAGGGTTTAGTAAAAAGCGCCGTTTCGGCAAGGGCGATTTAAGTAAAATCGTGACACAGGTTCGCTCGGATTGGGCAGACTATGCCAATCGAAAAATGATGGAGCAGGGCATTGATGCCCGTATTGATCATCGCAGTCATAAAGCGCGTGGACTTGAATTGACCCCAACGGTGAAGGTGGGCAAAGCGACTTATATGACAGATACAAAGTATCAGGAAATCCGTGTCGCCGAAAATCAACTGATCCGCGCTCAGAACTTCGAGAAGGTCAAAGAAAATCCTGACCTTCTGGCTACGAAGGTGGCGCAAGAGCACCACGAGTTCACTCACGCACAAGTAAAGGATGAGCTAGCAAAATACGTTGTTGGTGAGCAGGTATTATCACAAATTGAACAGCGTGAAGATGCTTCAAGAGAGCAATTAGTCAATGAGATTATTGAGACACTCAAGCAGGAATCGAGCGTTTTCAGTGAGCGTGAATTGAAAACGTTGGTGATGGAGAAAACCGATTCACTGGGTGATTTTAATGTGATTGCCAAACAAATTGGCGAGAGTGACGAATTGTTTAATTTAGGGTTGGGTGATGATGGTAGAACCCATTATGTGACGCGGCAAGCCTTTAACCTTGAAACCCAATTGAGCCAAATGACCGAACGCCTATCAGCCAAGAATAGCTTTTTGGTGTCTGATGTTGTGGTGGAAAGGGTGGCGAAGGAATTTGGTTTAAATGAGGGCCAAAGAATAGCGCTTAAGCATTTGACGCAAAGTGGCAATTTAGCATTAGTGGTTGGTGTTGCCGGTTCAGGTAAAACGTATATGCTCAAGGCGGCTAAGGCTGTTTGGGAGGAGGCTGGGTATCGCGTTAGAGGTGTGGCTTTTTCTGGACGAGCAAGTAGCGGGCTAGAAAGCGAAGCGGGGATACGCTCACAAACTATCGCAGGATTTATGCAGAGCATTCGCCAGGGCTATTCTCAATTTGGCTCTAACGATATTTTGGTGATGGATGAAATGGGCATGACGTCGTTAGATGACATGCATCAAATCACCTCAGTGGTTCAAGCGGCTGGTGGCAAGCTGGCCGGTACGGGTGACACGGAGCAGACTCAGCCCGTTGGTCGAGGCGCGCCCATGCGAGCAATGATCGAGCAAGCTGGGTGCGTTGTGATGGACACCATCATTCGCCAAAAAGTTGATTGGCAGGCAAAAGCGACACTTGCAATGGAAACCCAGCAAACCGCTAACGGTTTGGATGCTTATAACGAGCACGGTCAAGTTTACTTTGCTGAAACAGCGCTTGTGGCAAAAGCCACTTTAGTTGATCAATGGTATCGGCAATACCAGCAACATGAAGAACAACTGCTGCGTGAGCATATTTTAATTGCTTACAAAAACGAAACCGTTGCTCACCTTAATCAATTGGCTCGCGACAAGTTGGTTACTGATGGAGTATTAGAGCAGGGCGCTTTGGTTGACACAAGCAATGGGAAACTGGCCATCGCAAAAGGCGAGCGTGTGTTATTTTCTCGTAATGATTATCGTCTACAGGTAAAAAATGGAGATTTTGGCACGGTTGTTAAAGTCGATGGTCACACATTAACGGTTAAATTGGATAACGACCGTGAGATAACCTTTTCTACTACGCAGTACCGTGATTTTAATTATGGCTATGCCGCCACCGTTCATAAGATGCAAAGTTTCACGGGTGATTATGCGTTTGAATACATTGATAGCCGTGGCTATGATCGACATTTATTTTTGGTTGGCTCTAGTCGCCATCGCTATAATCTCACCATTATGGCTGATCATGAACTCTTTAAAGACTATGACGATTTAAAAGAAGTGGTTAGTCGTCATGGCTTGAAAGATCATATTTTTGATTACCCCGCTAGTTTTTCACTTCGTCGTGGTTTTGAACCCAGCGGTGTTGCAAAACGAACTGTTAATTTTGTACGTCGAACAAGCGCTAAGGTACAAGACAGTTTGTTATGGTTGGTGAACTATCAGGCTTATGTAGAAAAACAAGCTAAAAAATCGCTCGATCCTCATGCCGAACTGAAGCGGCGACGTCAAGATGCCATTATTGTTGCGGATTTTTGTGATCGCCGCATTGAGATTGCGAAGAGCGTGGAAGCGCTTAAAGCGATGCCTGGTTATGAGCTTAAGTTGAATTATCAGGTTGTGCCAGAAAATGAAAGTATCGACCCCAAAGTGATGATGCTTTATACAGATCAAGAAACACTGATGTTTGCTGCCCTTGATGCGCAGGGCAAACTCACTCGAATGATGCTTGATACCAGCCAGATGAATAGTGAACTTTTTGCTAGCATCGATAAAAAGCTCAATGATGTTGAAGGCACCGCCCGATTAGATGAAAAAGAAAAGGCAGCCATATTTGATGTCACCTCAAAAGAGGGTTTCATACCCATCAACGTGGAAGAGAAAATAGAGCGGCTGCATGCTATTTACAAGCAACAATTACAAAATAGTGAGTTAGCGCGCGAGATCCAGACGAATTATAATAAATTCAAGCTGGCTATGGATCGAAATCGTATTAGTCGTGAGGCGATTGAAAAAGCCAAAGCCTTTGGCGATAGACACGAGGAAATAAAAGCGCTTGGCTCGCAATACACCTTAAAACAATTTTACGAGCCCATCATTGCCGATAAGATTGTTGGCGAAATGTCTTTATATTATGGCCATATTGTTTCGGCCTTTGGCGACAACAAAACGAAAAACCGTTTTATTGCTGAACTAAAGCATCAAATGCATCAGCGTCGTTATGACACGGCCTTTGAAACATTTGACATAGAATATCGATCCGACATTAAAGCGCTTAAACATTATCTTGATTTGGATTATGAGGTGGGCGAGTTATTAGCAGATCAAGACAGTAAAACCGATGCAATCAAAGAACGCTTGCAAAGCATTTCAAACAAACGCAACGAGATTGCCCATCAAATTGCAGGAAATCATGCCCGTTTTGAACCCATTATTGAACATTTCAGCGCTGATCAAAAACGCTTGATTCAACATCAGAAATATCATCAAGCGCGCGAGAGAGTAGAAAAGTTTAGTGGGCTATCTGATTCAGTTGTAGGCCAGGATAATTTACATAAACAAATCTTAGCCCACAAAATAAAGTCAGCGCCCAAGTTGCATGGCATTTATGTGAATGACACTTTAAAAGAAGGCTGGAAATCCATTAACTTAGAGAATTGGCGTTATGAGCGCAAACACCAACTTTCTAAAATGAGTCTTGAATTTAAGAGCAGTCATCGACTGGTTCGGCGTTATTTTGATGCGGCCTATGCTGCGCGCGATGCGTGGCAAGCAGCGATAAAACGCCGTAACGCACAGTCACCCAATACAAAAGCTTTTACTCTGCGCGCGCAAGGCTTATCGAATCAACGCGATAAAATCGCGAGCATCTTAATTAAGGATATGGAGCGTCATGCGGGCGCGATTGGCTTTGAAAAAGTCGATTTAGCTAAGCTTTCAGCCCGTGCGCGGCATTATGATTATTTTCAGCGTTATCGTAAAGAGTCGAATGAAATGCGCAAAATGCACATGGCGCATCATATCAATGAAAACATGAAAGGCTTTGGTCACGCCGTTAGTGTATCCGGTCTTTATCAAGACATTAAAGAGCGCGCCAGGCATTATGACTATCTGCATTTAGTGAATAGTGTGCCCGATCAAGCTGTGCGCGATATGATTCGATTGGCAGAACGTTACCAACAAAAACGCATTGATGCAGGGAAAGCTTGGGGACAGGTAAAGGTGGCTCGGCATTTAGGAAAAGACACCGCACGTTTATTGGTTGAGGCAAAGCATATTACCGTTCAACGCAATCGTGTGGCGTATGAGTTTGTGCAAGCTACAGCACAGCAGGGGATGATTGATCCACAAATCAAAGGAATTAAAATTAATGTTGAGATGCTTAATAAAGCCAGTCAACAATACATTGCTTATCAAGACGTGATGAACTATTTGAGCGCGACTGAGAAAAGTAGGGGATATTTCGCCAATGAGTTATTAAAAAATCGTGCAAGTTATCATTTTATTTTCGATAAAAAAATTGATTTTAAAGATTTAAGAAATGAGGCCAACACTTGGCTTAATAGTCAAGAAATGGCGGAGGTGTCTTCTACTAAAACCGCCCCAAAAAAACATTGGGACTTTGAACTCATTAGCCAAGCGCTTATGTCGAACCCAGAAGAAACCTACACGGCCTTGTTTGGCGAACCTAAAAAACGCACTTCAAAAGAGTGGCGTTATGAAGGGGGTCTCATTGTAACGCTTAAAGGGAATGATGCGGGCAAGTGGTATTCGTTTACAGAAAGCAAAGGTGGTGGCCCGATTAAAGCCATTCAAGAATGGATGGGCTTACCCTTTAAAGAGGCGCTTAAATATGGCGCGGGATTAGCCGGTTTAACAGAAGCTCAAGCCATGACCACTGAAGCTATACAGAGGGTACAGGCAAAAGCAACAGCGCGTTCTAAAGATCGTTATGAAATTATGGCAACGACGCGTTTGCAGAGTATTGAATCTGCAAAAAGTATTTGGGAGGGCACGCAACCTATTTCTGGCACTTTAGCTGAACGCTATTTTAATGAGCACCGCAAAGTGTCGCATCTTTCCCGTATGGAAATACGTCATTGGCCTATTGGCGCAGAATGGGTTAATTATGATGATAATGGTGAACGAAAGGTTCAGCCTAACAAAGTCCCTGCGGCGGTGATTGCTGTTCGAGATGCACAGGGCGAATTAACAGGCGTTCAACGTATTTATCTGGATAAAAATACGGCTGGAAAAGCCACCTTTATGGATAATGCGAAATTATCAAAAGGTGTTATTCAAGGCTCTGCGGGTATTATTCAAAAGGGTATAAAAGGCGGACGCCTTTTTATTGCTGAAGGCCCAGAAACAGGGGCGTCATTGGCGATGATTGATCCTGATGCAACCGTACTCGTCTCGATGGGCATCAATAATTTACCCAACCTTGCCCCTGTGATTTCTGCCTTTGCGCCTGTTGAAGTTGTTTTAGCGGCGGACAATGATGGTGTGCATTCAAAAACACGAAAAACAACCGAAGAGGCATTTGCGCTTTTACAATCAAATCTCAATACAACCTCGATCTCCTGTCGTTTAGCTTATCCATTGGAGATTGCGGGGCTTGCAAAAGTGGATTGGAATGATGTTCTTGTTAAACAGGGTGCAGAGGATCTTAAATCACAATTGTGCTTGATGGATAAAACGATGGGTGTCGCCGATCTCTATTATGATCACGCAAAATCGATTGCTTATACCCCAGCAGAACATTATTTGCGTGAAGTAAAGGGGTTGATGGGCGTTGATTTATCCGATGTTCGTTATCATCCCCGTGTGCCATTATCGGGTGGAGAAGGGTATCAACAAGCAATGATTTTTCCTGTGCTGAATAAAGAGGGGAAGAGACGAGCAGAGCTTGTCATGTTTCTTTCTAAAGATAGCGGTAATATCACGCAAACGATGGTTCGAGGGGACGCCCAAGGGTGTATTGCCGTTTTACAACGCGGGAATGATACCTCTACTGTGTTTATTGCTGATAATGTGATTGATGCAAAATCCATTGCTGTTGGAAACCCAGAGGCTAATATTTTTGTTAGTTTGGATCATTATCGGGATTTAGGTGATATTACTTGGGCAATGGATGCATTACCTAAAAAACCAGGCAGCATAGCGCTTGTCACCGATAATTTTGACAAACAAAATGAAAAAGAGTTGTTTGAATTAAGTGAAGCTTTACGAAAACAAAAACTACACGTTGTGATGGTGAAAGGCAGGCTTAAAGGCGACTACACGCATGTTAGCATTAATGAATCCTTGCACCATCAAGAGAAAGTACGCGGGACAAACATTATCCAGCGCATAGCCATTAATCCACCTGTTCAAGAAAAGCAATCGCTAAAAGAGAAGCTATCACGAGCCATTAAAGGTAAGAAAATTCTTGAAGAAAAAGCCATTTCTATTAAGCGGCCCACACCCGTTAAAGAACAGCGCTATTATATGGAATTCACGAAAACGCAGCGCGAAAAATTGAATGCTTATTTTAATGCTGTTGATCAATTATCAAAACAAGATCGTTATCAGGACGCATTAGAGGTTGCAAAAACAGCCAATGCGGTTTATGACGCCTTAAAAGAAGAAGTGCGCCAGGTTAATTTTCATCCTCAACCTATCAATCGCATTCAGGCAGCCAGTGAATTTAAGTTGATTCGAGAGCGCGTCATGAAACGGCAATCACTGGGATTGATTGATACAGCGGTTTTATTAAAAGAAGTTGCCGCACCTAAAATGGATACAAAGACGCAGCGACAATTTTCTGAATTAGCTCAACGACTATCCGTGCAAGATTATAGTAAGGATTATGAAAAAGCAGCGGGTCAATTTATGAAAGACAAAGCAACACTGGTTAAGGCTTGGCGAAAAAACGAGGCAATGCCAGGCAGTGGCCATTCTTTTTCAAGCAGTGACGCCAAACGTGTATTAACCGATACGATTGATCGCGATACGTTTCTTGGCATGACAAAGATGCTTGATGAAACAGTACAAACGCAAGGTAAAGGTTATGGAAAAAAACAGGGCAGGAAGAAGGATGATGATCGATCCAGGGGTGGTCGATCTCGATAAATAATAAGCGAGGTATAGTATGCGAAAACATTTTTTATTAAATCAGGCACAGAAGTTATGCCATGATTGGGACAGTATTCAAAATAGACTTATTGGTGAGAAAGATCAAATAAAAAAAGAACGCCTGTTATATGAAGAATTATTGTTAGAGCGATCATTACAGCGTTTAGCCGAAACGTATCGCTATTATTGTGATTAAGTGTGATGGCCATGTCTTATGAACCTTATTTAAAGTTTCGATGGGAAAAGATGAGTAATCATCGTTACTACGAAGTCTATTTGGCAAGAGATTTGTTTGGCTGGTGTGTTACTCGCGTATGGGGACGAAAAAGCACTGCATTAGGACAACTCAGTCATTGTCCTTGTGATAATTATCGTGACGGTGAGTTGAAAATTTTTGCAATACAAAAACAACGAAAGCAACACGGTTACCAATTAATCACTCAAGAGGTCAATAGTGTTGAAAAAAATTTGGAATAAATTTAACAAGTGTATGATGCGCTATGTAGATCAAAGCGATTATCGGTATGCTAAGCGGCAATCTGAAATAGGCAATAAGCACGGACAATTTTTATTAGCGAGAATGTATGAAACAGGGAACGATGCGGTAAAACAAGATAGAGTAAGCGCTTATGTGCTGTATTATATCGCCGATCAAAAAGGTGTTAAGGAGGCCAAGCATTGTTTGGAATGTTTAAAACCTAAATTATTACCCGAAGAATGGCAAGAGGCGAAAACGATTATTCGTGAAAAGTTGTGCGCTGATAAACCTAATAAAGACGAGTTGATAGAGCGAAAACACGATGAATAAAGATAGTTTAGATGAAAAAGTGCGGCGAGCAAAAGCCACGCCATTTTTACTGCCAAAGGAAGTCAGTTTAAAAAAGACATTATTACCTGATAATGTTTGGACCTATGTTTTTCGGCACAATCAATTAGGTGAGTTAGGACGGCTAGTGATATTGCCGCATCCAAATGGACAATCTCAGTTTGTATGTGAAGTGAGCGGTGATCCTGATGATCCAATGACTCAGAAACGGAGAACGATTCTTGAACCCATAACCCGAGAGTTAATTGGCAAAATGGAAAATATTTGCGGGCAGGGCACTGGTGAAACTCAGCCGTATACGCTTCAAAAACAACACCACTTAGTGAAAAGTGAAGTCATGCCTTGCGAGCGGTGCGGCGCGCCTACAGCCATGCTGATTATTGCGCCCGATGCGATGACAGCAGATCGTTTGGAAGATTATGCCAGGAAAATGTTTAGCCAGGTCAAAGAGCTTAACGTTCCCACCTGGGTCGTTGGTGCCGAGCGAGAGGTTAAAGTTGACGGTGCGCTGGCTGGTGAAGCGTTGATTATGAAGGTTTGGCCTGAACGGGTAGAGGCAAAATTGATGCTTTCTACAGAGCTTAATTTTCAGCTTGACGGGCTGATGGAGAAACATTGCATGAAGTAGAATGGACAAGATAAAAAAGATGAATTTTCTTGTCTTTTCTTTAAAAAATCTCTATAATCTATACTATGAGTATAGAAATAGAAAATAAATTACAGTTTCTTCACCAAGCATGGCCCAGTAATGCTATTTTAACCACGAGTGCGTTGAAAGCCAAAGGGTTCTCAGATCAACTTATTCAAAAATATTGCCATTCTGGTTGGCTACAGCGGATAGGTATCGGTGCTTTCGTGCGGCAAAATGATAAGGCTAGTTGGCAGGGTGGTCTTTATGCCATCCAGCATGATCTCAAAAAGAATATTCATATAGGCGGACTTACTGCGCTAGAGTTAAGTGGGTTAGCACATTATCTAGGATTAGCGCCAGAAAAAATAATTTATTTATATAACACGTCATCAA
Organism: Gammaproteobacteria bacterium CG11_big_fil_rev_8_21_14_0_20_46_22; assembly: GCA_002796245.1. Taxonomy (NCBI): domain Bacteria; kingdom Pseudomonadati; phylum Pseudomonadota; class Gammaproteobacteria; species Gammaproteobacteria bacterium CG11_big_fil_rev_8_21_14_0_20_46_22. Next base: position 17,105 of record PCWT01000068.1, read on the forward strand.
CCAAGAGCAAATTACCTGGGTGGTTCATTAAATATTTTAATCAAAAGGAAATTTTTCATTATAAGCAATGCCATATTTTCGATAAAGAAATTGGTTTAAAAACACAGGCTATTGAAAGCTTAGAGATTCTTGTTTCTGAACCTGAGCGAGCTATATTAGAGTTGTTGTATCTTGTGCCAGAGATAGTAAGTGTTGAACACGCTGCAAATCTCGTTGAAAATCTTCAAACTATTCGTCCTGAAAAAATGCAACACATGCTTGAAAACTGTCGCCACATATTGATCAAACGATTATTTTTGTGTTTGTCTGATTTGTGCCAGCTACCTGTTTTGAAGCATTTACGTACAAATAAAATCACTCTTGGTTCGGGCGATAGAACAATAAACGTCGGTGGAAAATACTTCCCTAAGTATAAGCTGGTGTTGTCATATAGTGGCTCTGGTGATTTGGAGGAAGATATTAATGTATAGTGAAGAATATAAAAATCAACTCTCGCTTTTACTTAAAATATTGCCTTGTTTAAAAGGGCAAGATGGATTTGTAGTGAAGGGTGGCACAGCCATTAACTTATTTTATCGTGATTTCCCAAGGATATCTGTCGATATAGATTTAACTTATACCAATATAGAGAATAGAGAAAGTACCGTTGAAAATATGAATCGTTTGCTCAATGAATTTGGGGCATTAATTATTAAACGAGTACCAAATGCGAAGCTTAATAAGCAGCTATCAAAAAACAAAGATTACATAGTAAAACTAATGGTTTCTGATAAAAAATCTATCGTAAAAATTGAGCCAAATTTTGTTCTTCGAGGAACAATTTTTGATGCGAATAGGTTGCCTGTATCTAAAAAAGTAACCCAAGAGTTTGGGGAGTTTATTGATGAAATTCCTATTGCGTCTTTTAACGATGTTTTTGCAGGTAAAATATGCGCTGCTCTTAATAGGCAGCACCCAAGAGATTTGTTTGACATCAAATTATTATTTGAAAATGAAGGTATAACGGATTTACTGAGACAAACGTTTGTAGTCTACCTTGCTTGTGATTCAAGACCAATTCACGAACTCTTAAATCCAAATTATTTGGATATTTCTTCGCTTTATGCGCGTGAATTTAACAATATGACGGCTGAACCAGTACCACTTAATGAGTTGGTTGATGTTAGATCAAAGTTAGTAAAAGAGCTATTAGTGACTCTCACTAAAAACGAACGGAATTTTTTGCTTTCAATAAAGCAAGGCGAGCCGGATTATTCGCTGCTACCGTTTAAAAATTTAGATAAATTACCTGCTTTGAAATGGAAAGTTATTAACGTCCGCAAAATGAGCAAGAAAAAACACGTAGTAATGCTGAATAAATTAAGGGAAGTGTTAGAGGTGTAATGCGATGACAGGAAAGGAGATGGCTATGTTTAACGCCACCAGCCCAATAAGTGTGATAATTGACATTATTACACTTATTATGCTATAGTCATTTTATCCTTATTTTTAAGATATTTTATATGGCTATCCTAAATATCAATGGGCACAGAATTAAGGTTCGTTGGTTTGAGACCATCTTGCCTTTGTGGGACATGTATGGAGATGTTCGCCGTGTTCCAAGAAATATCTATAGTTTCCATGCTGTGTTTGCTGCATTTTGTGTAGCATTATTTGCATTACCATTAATGTGGTTGTTATCACACGTTCCGTTTATTTGGCCAGAGATGCTGGGTGGATTTGCTATTACTATTTGTATTTGCGTTGGCATGAATCCCTATCAAGATTACTTTAGAGCGCTGGTTGTTTTAGCCATAGTCAGTGTGTTGCTTTATTACAATGTTCAATTTGATGTCAGAATATTTGGTTTTCATGTTGAACATTACTTGTATTATCTTGTAATACTCGCTTGCTTGGCGACATTATTACGACGATTTTATAATCGACTTTGCTGGAAACAAATCGATAGTATTTGTGCTAAGTACGGCATCCCTTATTATGACCAAAAGACGTTAATGGATGCTCACGTTGGTTACGACACGCATTACGGTGAAAAACAAAAAGCTTATGATTCCTATCAAGCCGCAGTAGATGCCGATAAAGAAAATCAAACAAACCAATAGGAGTGGTATTATGTCGCATAAAATACCTCGCCCCTTGTTTGACACGACGGAATTTACGGAGGACACGCAATGCCCAGCAGAATTTAATGCGCAGGATTTTTCTGCTGCAAAGCAATTTTTAATCGCTTATAAAGGTAGTTACGCTACGTTTAACACCTATCGACGAGAAGTCGAACGATTAATGCAATGGTCGTGGCTTGTTGCTAAAAAATCCCTTCGTGAACTTCGGAGACAAAACTTAGAAAAGTATATCCAATTTTGTCAAAAACCACCGGAAAAATGGATTGGACTTAAAAAACCACCTCGTTTTATCGAAAAAGACGGGGCTAGAGTCCCAAACCCTACGTGGCGACCTTTTGTAGTCTCCGTCTCTAAATCAGCACATCGCAAAGGGGAAAAACCACAGATTAAAGATTTTGAATTCTCAAAAACAGCTATTAAAGATTTATTTGCGGTTTTAAGTACATTTTATAATTTTTTAATTGCTGAAGATTACACAGAGGTTAATCCAGTTTTGCAAATACGTCAGAAAAGCCGATTTATTCAAAAGACACAAACAGCAACTAAAATAAGGCGATTAAGTCAATTACAGTGGAATTATGTTATTCGCGCTGCCGAAGATATGGCAGAACGTAATCCAGAGCAACACATGAGAACCTTATTTATCATGAATGTGTTATTTGCCATGTATCTTAGAATTTCTGAGTTAGCTGCAAGTGATCGTTGGACGCCTAAAATGTGTGATTTTTATCGTGATCACGATAATCACTGGTGGTTTGTTACCGTGGGCAAGGGCAATAAAAAACGGCAAATTGCTGTCAGTGACGCTATGCTCAAAGCACTTAAACAATGGCGCAAGTATCTAAAGTTATCCCTTCTACCCTCTCCAGCCGATCAATCGCCTTTATTACCAAAAACAAAGGGAAAAGGCCCCATTACCAGCACCACCTATATTAGACGATTAGTACAGTCTTGTTTTGATGTTGCAATCATTCAATTGCATAATGATAAGAAGAAAGAGGAAGCCGAATCGCTGCTTGATGCGACCGTTCATTGGCTGCGCCATACTGGCATTTCAGAAGACGTTAAAACACGCCCAAGAGAGCATGTTAGAGATGATGCTGGCCATAGCTCAAGCGCGATTACCGATCACTACATTGACATAGAGCTACATGAACGCCACGCTTCAGCAAAGAATAAACCAGTAAAACTAGAAAACAAAAAGCCAAACGATTAAAATTAAAAACTACTTACATCAAATGAATACCATTATTTTTCGTATTTTGAAAAAGCTGTCGTCAGCCCATCGCGGTACGGATCAATGCCTTCAATACGATCATTCTCTTTTAGTCTGTGAATAACCTGCTTATTTCCTTGGTTCACACGAGCATCTTGATTTATTTCCTCAATCATTTCTGCTGGCGGTTGAATATTTAATTTTTTAAGCACATCGAAGAATGGTTGTAATGTATCAGGATGACTGGGTTCGTAGTTCAAGTTTAACCAAAATGGCTCATCGCAGCCCTCTTTATTAATCACCATAAAAAATCCTTGAAGTGGTCTATCCCATCCCATCAGAACATGCGTTTTTTTGCCTTCATGTAATGTGTAAAAGTGATGCTGTGACATGATTCTATTCCTTCTGATATTGCGGTAATGCCGATTTTGATTTGAGCAGAATCTTAGCCTCGCTCTTCTAAGGGATTGGGATCAAATCGCCCTTGGTAAATAGGCTCTTTGAAGTAATAAGCCTTTTTACATCGTATTGGCCGCATCCCTTTAATAAAAACATATTGTTCATCTTCTGGCATTTCACGGATATCGTTAAAATGAATCAGGTCAGTAGCCGTTTCAGAAACGCTATAACTTTCAGAGACCGATGGGCGTGCCCCTTTATGTGCTGTGCTGGTATTTCGAGAAACATTTTCAGTGAGCACGGTGGTTTTATCACCCAATTTTTGAATCCATTCAAGTGTTTTAATATCATCACTTCCAAGGAAATGTTTCACTGGCATTCCTTTGAAAATCGCGTCATCGCGATACACTTCCACTTGTCCAATGGTTTGAAAAGACGCCCACACTTTAACGCCGCGAGAGCGCATAGTATTGATCACTTGCTCAACGTCAGGACTATAACCAAACTGCCCCAATTCATCTAACACAAAGCAGTAATCTTGCTTGAGTTGTGATGTTGGTGATTGAATCAATTTCACTTTGATAAGCGCCATTACAACACGAACCATGCGAGAGTAGGCTTTAATCATGTCTTCAGGTAGAACCACGTAAATATCACATTGACCGCTAACAAAAGACTCTAAATCAATTTCATCTTTAGTAAAAATGTTCCGAACATTATCACTGCGAAGCCATTGCAATTGACGATACACGGTTGTTTTCATACTGCCTGATTCATCGCCACCTGCAACTAACATTTGCGCCGCTGCCGCACGTGCCTTATTTGAACCTTGCTTCATCCTTTTAATGACGTTATCTTCTGTATCATTGGCCAAATCAATCCACCAATCATGCAAATCAACTAAATTCATTTTATCGGGCTTACTGTAAAACTGGTCAGTATAAAAATCTAAAACACCTTCTAAAATAATTTGTGCATTCTCACTAAAATGTGCTTCTGTCTCACTACGGACTTCTTTATCAACCACATACAGTGCTGCTGACAAAGCAGAAATATACCGATCTTTTAACAAAGGATCACTATTATTGACATAAGCTAATGGATTAATGCTATGTGTTTTTATATCCAACCCAAGCGTTTTTAGCACCTGAAAAGGGTCAATAATAAAAACTTCTCGGCCAGCATCGATGGCTTTCTTTGCAGTAATTGCGCATAACTCTCCTTTTATGTCAGTGATGAGTTTATTAATTTGTAAATTATCAAGGATAAATGGCACTAACAAACTCGATGTTTTTCCACCGCCGCGATACGCTAAAATCAAACGATCTGTCAGTTTATTCATGCGAATGTATCCAGTACGATCTTTTCCGATTAAACTGCCTGTCTCAGATCGAAGTCCATATTGGCTAATATCTTTAGGGCTTGCCATACGCGAAGATCCTAAATTGCTTGATGTGTCTTGTGAGTCACGCTGCACACTCAGCTTATAAACACGTAATCGCCATCGAATAATGAGAACCATCGTTAACAAGAAAGCCATAATCAAATAAATCGGCCAAGCTCCAGATAAGTAACTTTTAAAATAAATCGGGAAACTATAGCCCATTTGTTGGGTGACCATTTTAGCAAAGTACATTTGAATTAAAAATTCAACCATTCCCCCTAATAATGTTCCAAAAAACACGGCCATGCAGACATTGATGATATATAAATTTCCCGTGTTATGTTTCATTCGGTAATAATTAAGGGTAAACAATCCAAGAATAACCACTATAAAATATAAAACAGCTAATAGTGCATGTGGATTATAGGTTGGCATATGCCGATGATGAACAAAATCAGTGACTCGAATAATATCGATTAATGCGAACGCGGCGATTGCTAAAAGAAAATAAATAAGCCCTATTTTTAAGCCAATCAATCGCTCTTTGTGCTTATATTTTCTTGAGTCTAAGCCCCAGCTTCTTAATGATAGGTTGCTCATGCCCCATCCCATTTTATAAAGCTATATGACCAAAAATATCGGTTATAGAGATAAAAATTATTCATTATCTTCTTTTTTATTAACACGGGATTTTCTCGATTTTTTACTCGCTAAAATCATAAATCCGCTTGTATAACTGTAACCAAAGCCATAACTATAGCTACCAACAGACGGTTTCAACCATTTTGTTAAATGTGTCCCCTTCTGTTCAATTGGGCCACACTGAAATTGACCAACACCAGAGGTGATCGGCGTAACGGATTCCACCACAAAACCATCGTCTTGAACATGAATCAGTAAATTGTTCATGGCCTCATTTGTTTTTTCGAGATCAACGTTGACGAACAATCCATTGTCGTCAACGTTTACGATAGCTTGCAGATAAAAACTTTGTTTCATGCGTCATTATCCATCTTTTTACCCCAATAACGGCTTTCTTCCGATTTTGACATGGAATACGCTTGCCAATAGGTTTGGCAGTTTTCACCACTGGTTGGGTTATTATGGCAAGCACGATAAGCATTTTTTGCGAGTGTCGTTTTTGCTTTAATTTGTTGTTTCCAAAAATCGTACCAATTAACGCCTTTTAGCTTACCATTATCATCCCATGTGGGCTGACTCTGTCCCAACCAAGCTAACGCCTCACTATCACTCACATTCCAAGCATTTTTGATGCTTTTTTTAGAGCCTGTTGCAGTCGAGACCGGTGCTGTTGGTTTTTGTCCACTAATGTTAGAAAGCCCATTGTTTATTTTACCCAGATCAGTATTTAACTGTTGGCAACCACATAACAAAGCAAAAACTGATACGATTCCTATAAAGCTCGCTGATTTCATCATTTCAATATCTCCCTGAAGGGTTTAAGAAAAGTTATAATAAAGACCCAATGTAAACACATTAGCGCCATGACTATTACCATTACCTGGTAACGGGTAATGCGTTTGATAATACGTGTACCCTATTCTTGCACTGACATTAGAACGCAAATCAACGTTCACGCCTAATCCAAAATTATACGCGCCTTTGTTTAGGCTGCCAGATCGGCTATCCGCACCATTATTAGCGTTATATTTATAATTCGTGAAATTAAAACCATACCCCGCTTTACCATAAAGGCTTGCCGTATATTGATACCCCGAAAGAACAGGGTAGCTGACTATGCCATCAAGGCTAAGGTTATAAATGGAAGCGCTATAAGATAAAGGTAAGGTTGATGAACCGCCGTTATCTTTTAATTTTCCTAATCGTTGAAAATTAGCCTCGACACTGAGGTAATTATTGAATTTATAACCACCAAATAAACCGAAATCCATTGAATCACTATCAATGTTTGCGCTATCGCCTGATACGGTTACGGTATTATCAGTAAATACGCTATAGCCTAAATTTAATCCTGCGTAAAATTTTGATGGCAGATCATAAGAAATATTATTACTGCCGCTATTTTGATAAGGATCGGGAACATCAGCATACGCTTGTGCCATTAAGAGCATACCAGAGATAATCGCAACAGGTACGGTTGGTTTGTGTTTAAATATCATTGCAATGCTCCTATTTCACATATTCATTAGAGGTTGTGCTGGGATACGGTAATCCGATATGATGTTGTGAACGATACGGCCCTGGTAATACCATGTCCCTCGTCAACAAAATATTAAAGTTAGCACCTGGTCTAATTTTTAATGTGGGCTGTATGTTGATATTTTTTTCAACTAACTGTGCCCCTGTTTGACTCATTTGCTGGCCAATCGCGCCGTAAATAATTTGTTGGTTCGTCAAAATGCCGTTGGCTTGTTGGGGTTGAGACAATTGTCCTAGCGCGCCAAACATAGAAAACATGAGGGCGGAACCAAAAATACGGGTGTAGTGATTGTCAACTAGGTCATGCAAGCCAGCCATGCCCATTAAATCAACACCAGGCTGTCCTTCTAAATCAAAGCTATCGCCATCGGGGTAAATTAATCGTGACCACGCAATTAATATGCGGGACTGACCGTAAGCGACCTTACTGTCATACGCGCCGATAATTCTTGTGCCTTGTGGTATTAAAAGATAATTGCCCGTCACCGTATCATAAACATTTTGAGAAACCTGTGCGGTAATCTCTCCTGGTAAATCAGAATCGATGCCGGTTAATAGGGTTGCCGGAATAATGGTGCCCGCTTTTACCTCAAAAGGCGATATAGGTTTTGTCAGTTTCGAGTTTAAATAAAACTTATTATCTTTTTGACTCGCTGATTGCAAAAAGGCTGTTTTTTCACTTTGCATATTTTGTTGTTTATAATTACCACTCTGCCCTAATCCGCTTAATGCAGATTGTGCCATTGCGTTCAATTGATTTTCTTGATTAGCTAATCCGTTTATGCCACCCGAATATGCGCCGGTTCCACCTTGCCCCATTAATGCTTGTCCGGTTGGGCCATGATAATTATTAACCACTGAAATGTTAGATCGCGCCGCCTGCAAGGCGTTTTGATCGTTTGGAGGAGATTGGACAATGGTTTGCGGTACATTTTGATTTTGTTGTTCAGGTTGTTTTTGTGCCTGCTGTTTCTGATGCACTAATACCCCATCGCTTGTATCACGATTCAATTGATTAATGGCAGCTTCCGCTGACACCCCATTTTGCTGGTTGACCAACGTGTTTTGTTTTTGAGGTTCGACTGTATGGCCTTTTCCGCGATAACTAAAAATCATAATCAACACGAACAAAAAAAGGATCGCAAGCCCCATCACCACCGTTATAAAAAGTTTGGGTGAAATACCAACGCCTTTCGGTGGCTTTTGATCAACCGCGCTGTTCATCTCATCTTGTTTGTCGCTCATGGTGCGTCTCCTACCCTTGAATATTCTGGTTGAGAATTTCAACACGGACTTGGTCGCTGCCTTTTCCAGAAATCAACCAAGCACGACTAAATAAGCCATCAATCACAAAATAAGGTTTTTCGTAACGGTAATTGACCATTTGCATTTTTTTATTGCGCGCCAAATACAATACCGGCAAACTAAAGCGTGCTGTAATGGCTGGCATCTCGATATAGGTTTTGTTGCCATCATCAAACACACGTAATGGTCTCCATGGCGGAGAATCCCCTTTAATTTTGTAATTAAAGTTAACATGGTCTAAATCAACATTGGTTCCGCTAGACAGCGATGTTGAATCGATGACTTGAGACGTTGCATCGCCTTGTTGAATTTGGTTTGCCCGCGCAATATTATCAATCATTGTTTCTTCTGGATAATAAAAACGGAGTACCGAAGTGCCTGCCCCAGCTTTTGCAACCAGACCAATAAGATAGGTGCGCTTGTTGGTACTAATCGTCATGTCGGTAGACATGTTATTTTGAGTTGGTTTGACTTCAATTGAAATTGAAGCGCCTTTCCCTTCGCCCGTCACAAACGCATTGGTTTTCCAATCCTGTGTATTGCCTAATCCATAGGAATTGAGCTTTTCGCCTGATTCTAGTTGCACAATACAAAAATGGTACATTGAACACGAAATAATCGGCTTAGAATCTTCACTATAAGGATAACTGATCCAACCATTCCCTTTTACGGTTTCCAACTTGCCGGTTTTTTCATATTGTTTATAAGCCTTCACAATAGCAGGATCATTCCCAATGCCATAAGTTGCTTTCACGCTGGGTAATACCGGCACCTTGACCGTTTTATTCACCACCTGATTCGGGTTAACAAAATCATCGGGGTTATATTTGACAATCGGTTGGTTGGTACAACCGCCGAGTAGTGCAGCACCAAGCCCCACTGTGACTAATAAAAATAAACGCTTACTCATTATTTTACTCCTGTCCAAGAAACATTAGTGACGTAAAACCCAAATGGATTGTTTTGAAGAATAAATTCGTTTTGTGATGGCGCATCCCATTTAAAATCAAATTCGCCAACAAATTGCTTCTGATACAACGTTTGACCGGATTGACTGTCTCTCGATATTTCTGTCCAGCCCACTTGGAATGCTTGATTCGGTAATTGGTTAACATAGTTAACGTTAATTGAAATCGTTCGCTTATTAACAACCGTGTAGGGGTCGCGCTCTTTAAAAAAGTTATCAAGTTCTGTTGTAGCTGCGCCTTTTGTTAATGCGTAGGCTTTCTTTTGATTGTTTTTTTCAATATACCCATCGACACTAACGGCGCGTGCGCTTTTTACAAAATCTTGTATGAAGAATTTGGCAAGCGCGGGCTTCATGGTGTCAAAATTACTGCTACTAGCTGCGCCCGTATAAATCACTTGCCCATTTTGCACTTGCACAACATAAGGAATGTATTTTGATTGGATGCCAATATAAATAATGCCGAGAATACATAGGCCGACTAATAGCAACAGCCTAAAATTTAGTTTCCTGGATTTTTCATAGCGCTCTTCCGCATTGCCGTAAATATCCAACCAAAGCGCCCTGCTCTGCAAATAAGGATTATTTTCAATTTCACCCGAATGCTGTTTTATAAAACGCTCTGCTGCACTGATTTTTTGCGACTCTGAAGACGCTGCTTTTTCCACCTCATCCGATTCACCCAATCTTTTAAATTTTAATTTTGAGATCAGTGGCAAAGCCTTTAGTTTATCCCAGTTTACTTTTTTAAATTTAATGGCCATACGTTTTCCTCATTACTTTTTAACCTGATTTGATTTAAAATCTCCACCAGGGCTACTGGCTTTGCTCGCTTGCGCTGCCTGTTGCGACATGCGCTGCGACATCTTAGCGTTGAATTTTTGACCAAAACTCATGTGTTGATTGGCTTTCATGACGCTGTCTTTGATAGAGCCGCCCGCTGCTGCGCCGACATTCATTGCGGCACGACCTGCCGCATGATGCCCTCTCATACCACTTTGCACGCCTTGAGCAACTGACCCAACAGACTGAGCCACCCCTTTACCCACCTGACCGAGTGCTTGTGCGCCACCGGCACCCATCGTTGCTGCGGTCATTGCGGCTCTTGCGCCAACGCCACCCGCTGTCATTGCAGCACCAACAGCCGCGTCACCGTAACTTCTAAAGCCACCGACACCGGATAATCCTGCAATAAAAGGCGGTACATTTTTAACGACCATGTAAAAGACGATCACGGCTGCCATGACCACCAAGAATGGTTTTAATTCGTGTTGCTGTGCGGCCTGCCCAATAAGGTTTGCCCAATCCTGTCCGATCTGAACGCCAACACCCATGATGAGATAAAACACCAACAATTGAAGTCCAATACCGATCACCGCTTTAAAATAATTCATTGCAATGGGGCGCACGACTTCATTCGCGCCAAACGCAAACATTAATCCACTTAACGAAATCAAGACGTAGCTTTTAATTAAAATAATGGCAATTTCAGCCGCTAGTAATGCGTAAAGAATGATGATGGCAATGAGAATCGCGCAAGCTAGCAAACTACCAAAGGGGTGCGTTATCCAACCCCAATGGCTAAAGTTATCCATGATGGCAAAGCCAATAGAAACGCCCTGCCCCATCACAGAGGATGGAGTTAACGAAGTGATCCCCGATGACGTTGTGCCAATGGAAATAAATCCATTAATTAACTGTGGCATCCATGAACCGCCAAATAATACTAAGGTGTAAAAAACTGAAATGGTAAAAAATATTTGGATGGTTTTAACCGTTGCTTCAATGGGATCACCTTTAAACATCAGCCAAACGGCACTAATCACAATCTGAAGGCCAGCCAAATAATAAAAAAGCCCTTTTGCTAGCTCTTCTATACGCGTGTAATCGTGTTGCAAGGCCTGCAAAAATTCTTGCAGAACTTGATCTAAAACACCTGTGCTTACCGCCGCGTGTAACATATTATTCCCCGTTTCCAAATTGCGGAATCAATCCGAATTGGGATTTACCTTGATACTGGGGATAAGCAGAACCCGACGTTTTTACCACCGCATCCACCGATTGTTGTTTAGCCGCGTCTTTTTGTGCTTGATAGGCATAGTATTCCGCCTGTGCATTTGCCTGTGCCATCATCGTCGCTTTAAGCTTTTGCATTTGCGCAATTTGTTCTGCCGCAATTTCATTACCGACTTGCAATGCTTGCATACGCCCTTGTGGTGTCTTGGCTTTTTGCGCTAATAGTTGATCCAGTGCTTCTTCTTGTGATTGCTGCTCATAACTCGCGTTGATTTGATCTATGACACCGTTCATGGTGTCTTGATTCGTTTGCACCCATTTTTGATACTGGCCAGAATAATCGGTTGTTCCCCCTTGTTCGCCGGTATAACCTGGAAATTGTTTTTTAAATTGTTGATCGACGTTTGATGCAGAATAAGCTAATGCATTGCCCTGCTGCATCGCACTCGCTAATTGGTTTAACGATTGCCTCGCATTATCCCAATTCTGACCGGATAAGGTTTTTAAGTTCGTGGCCTGATACTGTATGGCTTGAAGCTGGTTTTTGATTTGTTGTACTTGCTGTATCACCATGGTGGCTGTTTTTAGGGAGGTCACTAAATTCAGTTTTGCATTCACTGCATCTATCACAGGTAGCATCGCAAAAGCAGACTGGTAAACAGTCAAACTTAATAACGATACAACCATAAATACTTTACGTAACTTATGAAGTTTAAGCATGATTATCTCCTTGGAAATAACATTTCTCCGCAAATTCTCGCCACTGCGTTAAGCCTTTATAATCCAACCAATCCAGTATCCAACGCTCATCATCATCTCGGTGTGTTTCTTTAAATTTTTGTACGTCTTTTTCTTTGGATACCCCGAGAAACGCCAACGATAAGGGATCAAGATCAAGCTGTATTAAACGGTTTCCAATGGGTGAGGTGAGGTAATAATCGCGTTTAGGAACGGCCAAACCAATCATGGCCACTTGCTGTTCGTTTAAACCAAATTCCAAATATTTTTTAGCCACTGATTCGTCATAAATATTATGATTGGGTAAATAGAATTTTGTGGGGCACGATTCTTTAATCGTGCCGCTAATTCGTGAGGAGGTAACGTGTTCAATATTTTGTGAAATAAAGCCTACCGCCACATTAAACTTACGTAACGTCAACAACCAATCTTCCAACATATTTTCAAATATTTTGTGTCGTAAGAACGACCACGCTTCTTCAAGAATTAAAATCGTTGGTTTTCGATCTTGAAATAATCGTGTCAGACGATGAAAAATAGCGCGCACAATCGGAATGTAAATGGATTCCGGTAATTTTAATAACTCGCCCATTTCCATGCCGATCACAGAATTATTGCCTAGTCGATCATTTAACCCATTCATCATTTTTTGAATAGCGCCACTGTTAAAACTGTCAATGGCTTGTCGGATTTCTTGATCTTGAATATGGAGCAAATCAAGCCGAAGATTTTCTTTACCGCTTTTTACTAATGCCCGCAAAGACTGATCGACTTTTTCTTTTTTATCCGGCGTAATGTCCACTTTTTGTAACTCGCAAATTTCACATAGCCATTCCACTAAAAATGTCATTTCTGCTTCAAACTCTGCTGTGCCTTCTTGTAGACTCGCCAACATCGCTAGCGGCGCAAACTGAGCACCACCATAGACATCAAAATAATCGCCGCCCAGCGCTTTAAGCCAAACACGATTTGAATAATCTTTATCAAACACAACGATACGAGAACGTGGATATTTTCTAAATTGACAACCAATTAATCCCAGTAGCGTTGATTTACCCGTACCCGTTGGGCCAATAATCATGAAGTGCCCTACATCACCAACGTGCAAATTCAGACGAAACGTGCGAGAACCTTTGGTACGCACATAAATTAAAGCGGGCGAACCTTTAGGATAAAAAGGACATGGCGCGGTTCGACTCCCCTGCCACACAGAAGACGTAGGAATAGCATGAGACACATAAATACTATCCACCAAAGGCTTACGAATATTATAACAACCGTGGCCTGGTATTGATCCTAAATAAGCTTCAGTGGCATTGAATGCTTCATCGCGGATTTTAAAATTCAGTGTCTCGATCGTTTTGGTAATTTGATTAGCAGCAGCTTCTAGTGTAGTGCGATCTTCATTCATTAAAATAACAACCGATGTCATAAACCCATAGCGGGCCTCGCCTGAACTATTCTCTTTAATCGCTTGGGAGGTTTGATATTTGCGTTCTTCTGCGGCTTCATCAATTTGTGGCGCAATCCCCATCGCCATTTTGATTGAACCAATTAATCCAATGGCTTTATTCGACCATCGGCTTTTCAGTGATTTTAAATACTTCTCAGCCGTTAACTTTGATAACGGGATAAAGCGTGATGACCAACGATACTCAAAACCTAAATAATTAAGTTCATCTAAAATGGCGGGATACGTGTACTCTGGTAAATCATCAATAAAAAGCACCTTAATCCATTTTTTACCAATTTTCGGGATCACGCCGCCAATAAAATGTTCTGATGAGAGATAGGAATCCAGAAAATAGCCTATTTTAGGTGCTTTTAATTGTTGCTGTTTCCCCGTGATGGTCTGATGTAGAAAAGTAACCAATGCATCCTTTCTTAACCGCTGTAAATGATTTAATTCGACGTTTTCTAGTCCTTTAATAGAATCATTGTCAACACCAGAACTTGCGTTGGTGATTTTTTGAAACTGAGTTAAAAATCGCTGTACCGTATTTTCAAAATAGGCATATTCATCATCGATACTTTTGGTTTTTTCCTCTGAATCTACAATAAGCTTAGATAATTTTTTCCCGAGTTGATCGGTGGGAACATAACTAATAGACAAATAACAAGTGGACTTAAAAAACGTTTGATCCTGCTCGAAATTAAATCGCCTTGCGTCATCAATTAAAGCGGATACGGTATCTGGAAACGTTTGTGCATCCGCATATTTTTTATCTTCCTCACTTAAAAGATTGGTTTCAAACATCCAACCATCATCAAGTAATCCTAATGCCTGAAACACAGCATAGGCATTGGCATCTAAAATTGCACCGGTGGAAGAATCCACGTCTTGAGCGATATAGCTAAAATGGGCTGAAAATGCCGCATCCTTATGAATAACCGTCTTCTCATTAAATAAATACCCAAAACTTAACAGTTCTGGCAGTTCTCGGTTTCGCCGTAATTTCAAGAAATTTTCATGGTGTCTGTTTTTCATATCATTAAAACCTTGCAAATAAACTTAGCGGAACTGTTTGCACTTTTCGTGTTTTTTGTAGGTTTCCCGCATAGCCTTGTGCTAAATAAAAACGGTTTTGCACTAAGAAACGGCTGTTTTTTCTAAATACGGCGACGCCTTGTGGGTCACGTTTTGCAGAAAAGCGCAGCAGGTAGATAGTGCCAATAAACCCTGCTATGACTATCAACGTAGGCCAATGCGGTAATACGCCCATCAACGCCCAGCCCCAAAAAAAGCAAGAGACAATCACCAAACTGCGCTCAGCACCCATGATTAAAATGGTGTCCGATAGCGCCCGATTAGTTTGTCTTGCTGTTCCACGCATCGCTTTTCCCCCTTTAAATAACTAATGCACCACTAAAACTAAAGAACGTGGATAACAGCGTCACCGCGCCAAAAGCAATAGAAATACCCAAAGCGGCTTGTACAAATTTCTTAGCGCCACCTTGTAAATCCAGAAATGCCATTGACAGACCCGCAATAACAATGGCAATACCAGCGCAAGCATAAGCAACTGGCCCATCAAGCGAATCCATGATTTTCGTCAGTGTTTGCGCCCAAGGGTATTGCGCAACGGTTGAGGCTTGTGCTGATGCGGCAAAAAGCAAACACATCAACGCGCCTGATAGTTTATATAAACGTCTTTTCATAAGAACTCTCCTATTTGTTAAGCGACTTGAGTAAACTCAAATTTTTTACCGTTAAATCCCTTAATCGCTGAAATGGATTTAACTTCCCGACCTGCTTTATGCTTGGAATTTCGTACCACGTTAATTAAAACATCGACTGTTTCCGCGACGAGATCATTCGGCGGTGGCACATTCGCCTCTTGCGCAAGTGAAATGAGCCGTAACACCGAACTTTCTGCGGAATTAGCGTGGATCGTCGCAATACCACCAGGACACCCTGTATTCCAAGACTTTAATAAATCTAGCGCCGCCGCATCACGTACTTCACCCACCAAAATACGATCGGGTCGTGAGCGCATCGCTATTTTAAGTAACGTGGTCATCGATACATTCTGGCTCGTCACCATAGACAATACATTAGGCATTTCGCATTTAAGTTCAGCCGTATCCTCTAATACCAGTACGCGCTGTGATCGATCACAAATCTCACTCATTTTTTTAACAATCGCATTGGAAAGTGTCGTTTTACCCGTACCAGGGCCACCAGATACGATAATATTTTTACGCGCTAGCAATGCGTCACAAATAAAATCAAATTGTGCTTTATTAATGATTTTTTTCTTCAAATAGTCTTCTAGTGGATAAACAAATTTTGCGGGTTTTCTGATGGTAAATGAGGCGCGATCACTGATTGGTGCAATCGTCCCTTCTAAACGTTCGCGATTAAAGGGCAGCAAGGTTTCAAGATAAGGATTTTCAAAATTCAGAAATAAATCTTGTAGTCTTGCAAGCTGCAATAAAAAGTTTTGTGCCTCAAACTCCCCTATTTCAGAATCCTTAAACATCCCTTTTGATCTTGACTCAAACCAGACAGAACCATCAGGATTTGCCATGATCTCGGTAATGTCATCATCTTGCAGTGCTGCACAGATACGGCTCCCTAACATTTTTTTGAGAAAGTCAATTTTAAGTTCAGCCTGTTCTTGGTTCTTAGCCATCATAATCTCTATTGCTGTTTTTCTATTTCAGCGTTGCTTTCATTTTTTTCAATGCTATCCATTGCCTCAACGTCGCCTGTATGAAATTTTGGGATGGAATAAACGTATTTTTTACCATCTGCGTCTGTTACTTCTTCTTTTTCAGTTTTAACTTTGGCGGTTAGCCTTAAACGTAGCCCTGGCCGCGCATAGTCTTGAATAAATTGTGCTGCATTACCCCAAACCACTACAGATAACCACTCGGTATATTCTTCCGATTGTCCCGCGTCATTTTTTTGTATTTCATCGACAGCTAATACGATATTGGCAACCAATTTGTCGTTATTCGTTTTTCGGATGACTGGTATTTCTTTTAAACGGCCAATCACTTCTAAGCCAGCGCCAGTACCTTTACGTGTCTTCATTTTTTGACTCCTGGTGGTTGTGTTAAAACGGGTTGTTCTTTATTTATTTCATTTAATAAAAGCCAAGCGTTATCAGCACGAATCAATTTACGACGGCTGAATTGTTCGGAATTATTTAGTAACCAATAATGCTTGATACTCTTGTCCACTAACTCATTAAAAACTGTGCTGTCACTCATATCCCTGCTCCTATAAAATGGGCTGGGTATAGCGCCTTGATGCGAGCACACTCAAGACGCACCCAGAACCCCCGCTGTTTGGAGGATTGGTCGCGGCTACCAACATCACAGGGTGGCAATGTTGTCCTGCTTTGAATAAAAAATGGGGCACGCAAAATAAGGCGACTTTCAACGCTCTTGTTCCCATTTTTACGAGAAAGCCACATGGCGTCGGCGTGCCCCAGGTGACGCACGTTTGTGAAATTTTGTATTTTCCTACGACGCATAACATCCACCCTACTCGTTTATCCATTCTGGAATACATTCAATGAACTCATGCTCTTCCAAGCTATGAGCAAGCCTTACAATTAATTCCGCTGTTAAGTTTCTGCCTGATTTTTTCGAGCTTGTTTGTAATTTTTTCTTAAGCGCTTTGGGTACTCGCGCAAATATACGGCTATCTCGGCTTTCTAAGTTGCTATTTATCAGCGACTTCTTTGACATTCTCTGCTCCTATTTGATTGTCATGTAGACCAAAAAAGCTGTCTCCAATGGTCAAATTTTTTTGGGTATTAGGATTGAGAATCGCGGTGATTTTATGAGGTGTATAGAGATTTATAACAAGCCATGTGCTACTATCACACCTGCAAAATCAGTTTAGACGCTGCTTTCTGCAATTCTCGCTTGCTAGGAGGTTGTCGCTTCCTGGCAAGCCCTAAAATTCCCTTCGTTCCCCTTTTAAACTGCTAAGCCTTTTAATCTATCGTTAATTATACTGTGACAAATTATTTTGTCAATAGGACAAAACTGTTTTACATATAGCAGTTTTACTTTGTCCTTGTCAACATTTTTTGCTAAATTAAATAGTATTATGGGTCAACCAGAGCAAAGTGCTCCTATTATCAATGAGTTATGGAATTAATGAGTACAGAAAAACTCAATACGCTTTCAGAGAGGCTATCGTATGCTCTGGATAGGCTTGGTATTTCACAGGCAGAACTTGCCAGAAGAATCAAAGTGAAGCGGCAGGCCGTGCAATACCTCTGCACGAGCGGTACGAACAAGTCAAAATTTGCTTACGACATCGCTGAGGCGCTGGGCATTAGCGTGGACTGGTTGGTCGCGAGCAAGGGTGAAATGATGTTAAAAGAATCCCCTGAACAGCGCCTTCTATCAGAACAAAAAGTAGTGCCAATTTTAGATTGGAACCAAATTAATGCCTGGCTTAGCAATAAGCTGGATAAATTTACACTCGCTAACTGGACGACTATACATGAAAAATTGAGTGACAGCTCCTATGCTCTAAAACTGAAAGATAATTCCATGTTTCCTCGATTCGATTCAGAAACAGTGATAGTGATCGATCCAACCATCTCCCCTACCCCACCCTGCTTTGTTGTGGCCTATATCAAACGAATGCATGATTTTGTGTTCAGACGATTAACCAAAGAAAATGGGCAATTGATGTTATATGCCTATAACGAAACTGGGTACAAACAACTCCCTTTGCTCAAGGAGGATCAAGTATTGGGTTGTCTGGTGGAGGCGAAATGGTCGGTGCTTTAATTTTATTAGGAGGCGGTAGCTATGTTTAAAAAACTTAAATTATTTTTGCTGTGGCTCAGTTACAAAACGGCAGAAATGCGAAATGTATACAGCCACAAAGCAGTTGGTCAGCGCCAACGAAAAGACGGCATTACATTAATCATGTATAGCATTTTAGGTAAACGTGATTTATACGACGTGCCTATCAGTGAACTCATGGACAATAAAGCCTTGCTGGAACGATTTCACCCTTGTCAGACAGCAAAATTTGGCGCTATTGCGCTAGGCGATGTACTTTTTTCTCTGCCACAAGATCAGCGAGAAAATCGCTATAAAAATATTAAAGATCAGATGCTCCCGCCGGATGATGAAAATAATCAACCAGAACCGGAAGACAAAGAATCTGGTTCCGAGCAATCTGAAAAATAACTAGGTGTCATTATGAGCACAGCCAAAACCATAGACTTCAAATTTTCTAAAGCCCAGATATTATTAACCACTTTGTTTCTGGCAACCAATTTTACCTATTTTACAATGGCACCGCGCATATTGCATATTTTTAACTTATATGAGCCAGGCGGCATTCTCATATTTCCGTTCACCTTTTTATTGTCGGATGTCATCACAGAAGTTTACTCCTACAAATACTCACGATTTCTCATTTGGTGCGTCATATTAACGCTGGGGATATTCACTCTGTTCGCCTGGATATCAATGATGATACCGACAGCCGTTGTGAATTACGGGTATGTTAATGTATTTGATAATTACCCTAAATTATACATGGGCGTTGCCATTGCAACATTTTTTAGCTTTTTTATTAACAATTACATTATTTCAAAGCTGAAAATAAAGATGGACGGTAAATTGTTTTGGCTAAGATCAATTATGTCTACCTCGGTTGGACATGCTGTTTTCTCAGCTACCTGGGTCATCATTTTTCACTGGCATGAGATCGGCTCTTTAGCTTTGCTGAAGCTTATTTTAGATATGTATCTCTGGAAAATGACCTTTGAGATTATAGCAACGCCTGTTGCCGCTTTTGTCTCTCGCTGGCTCAAGAAAAAAGAATGTGATGTTTACGATACAAACACCAATTTTAATCCATTCAAGTTATAAGAGGATTCCCTATGAACGCAAACTTATATAGCCACTTTATGTTTGATACAAAAAAACAAAATCCCCTTATTCTGCTGGACGATGGAAAAATATTTACCTATGAAGATGTCGATCAAAAAGTAGCGCAATACTGCAATTTCTTTTCAAGCATTGAATTACAGTTAGGCGATAGGATTGTGCAACAAACCGAGAAATGCTTAGATGCATTATGTGTTTATTTGGCTAGCTTACGGTTTGGGGCTATTTATATCCCTTTAAACCCATCATTTCAAAGCGAAGAACTTACTTATTTTATTGAAGACGCGGAGCCATCTTTATTCGTTTGC
This sequence comes from Gammaproteobacteria bacterium CG11_big_fil_rev_8_21_14_0_20_46_22, assembly GCA_002796245.1. Lineage (NCBI taxonomy): Bacteria > Pseudomonadati > Pseudomonadota > Gammaproteobacteria > Gammaproteobacteria bacterium CG11_big_fil_rev_8_21_14_0_20_46_22. Next base: position 37,122 of record PCWT01000068.1, read on the forward strand.
TCTCTTGAAAAAGAAAAAACAGTTGTCGAACTTATCAGAGCAAAAGGAATCCCCCTTATCTTAGAAACGCTTGCAGAAAACGGCAGCGGCTCAATACAGAAAAAGGTCAGTAATTTTGGCATTCATTTTGACACTGTAGAACAATGCGAAAATGATATCGCTTGTATTTTATATACGTCAGGCACAACCGGACAACCTAAAGGCGCGATGCTTTCCCATAAAAACTTACTTGCTAATGGCAGAGCACTCAAAGACTGTTGGGGATTCACGGAAAGCGACACCCTGCTCCATATGCTGCCTATTTTTCATTGTCATGGTTTGTTTTTTTCTTGCCATTGCGTTTTACTAAGTGGTGCTAGCACCATCTTCTTACCAAAACTTGATATTGACCTTGCAATTAAACATTTACCTAATAGTACGGTCTTAATGGGTGTTCCTACTTACTATACGCGGTTATTGGGCGATGGGCGATTTACCCCTACCCTAACGAAGAACGTGCGATTATTTATTTCTGGTTCAGCACCGCTACTTGAAAAAACATTTTATGAATTTGAAGAAAAATTTGGCCAACGAATACTTGAGCGTTATGGCATGACAGAAACAGGAATTAATACGTCAAACGCATTACACGGAGATCGCATTCCTGGTTCCGTAGGCTTGCCATTACCTATTACTCAACTACGAATAGTGGATGATGAAGATAACGAGACAAAAGGTAATGATGCAGGGCATATACAAGTAAAAGGCGATAATGTCTTTGGCGGTTATTGGAAAAAAGAGGACAAAATAAAGGAATCATTCACTCAAGACGGTTATTTCCGCACGGGTGATGTTGGGACTAAAGCTAACAATGACTACATTTCTATTGTTGGCAGAGCTAAGGATATGATTATTACAGGCGGTATTAACGTTTATCCTAAAGAAATTGAAACCCTAATTAATAAAATGGACGGTGTTAAAGAATCGGCTGTGGTTGGCTTACCTCACTCTGATTTTGGTGAGGCAGTTACTGCTATGATTGTATTAAAACCTGGCTCTACAGTTCAAGCTAGCGATGTTATTTCTAGCATCAAGAAATCATTAGCCAACTATAAAGTCCCTAAAAAAGTACTTTTCATTGATGATTTACCGAGAAATGCTATGGGTAAAATACAAAAAAACGTGCTCAGAAGCCAATACAATGATTTGTTTTCGTAATGTAATTAAAGTTAATAAGTTATTAACTTTAATTACCGTTTTGGCGGTCGGCCCATTGGCATTTTTTCTAGCTTGTCCGAGAGCTTTTCTAGCTCATTTCCTGATAATTCAGAAAGAACAAGAAACCCCAATCTAACAACTTCGCTTTCCGCTAAAACCACCTTCCTGTCAAGGGCCTTGTCTTTGATCTTGTCAATTAACTCAAGCTCTGTTTCAGGGATAGAAAAGGTTTTGCGCACTACCCTAGCAAAGGACTTTGGTTCAGTTTTCCCAGAGGAATCATTAACGCCAAGAGCTTCGTCGGCTTGATTGAATCGAGAGGCGGCCTCTCTTTCCACCTCTTCCTTATCTCTCGGCGCTATCTTTTTCTTGAAATTGCTCAAATCATACTTACCCATTAATTTCTTCCTTTTCTTTGATCTGGGAATCAACTAGCGGCTTATCCAAAAACGCTAGCAATTCGTCTGTAAAAGACTCTACTTCATCGATAGCATCCTTAGCTTTGCTTCTTAGCGAATGAACTGTGGAACCAGTTAAAAAAGTCTCAGGATAGTATGTTCTTTTGTGTAGTCGAATTTTTGACTGGGGCATATTAAAATCTGGCAACAAGTCCAAAACCTCATTAGTAAGGTTTGTTTTAGCCTCTACTCTATTCAGCACAAGCAAGCTTCGTAGGTTTGGATTCATAACCTGAGCATCTTCGATTGTGTCTCGAATCCTAACGGCGGCAGACATGTTTAAACCGTCTGGAATAAACGGTACCAATGCTAAATCAGCAACAAGTAATACGCTTTTTGATATAGGAGAATCTGCTGCTGGAGGGCAATCAACAAAAATGTATTCATAGTCATCGTAATATTTCTTGATTTCTTGGTGAATTTTTCTACCAGCGGCTGCTAAGTTAAAGACTCTGGCAGGAAATGGTGTCCCTTCAGGTGCCATTGATGCCCACTCAACGGCGGAATTCTGATCATCTCCATCTATAATTAAAACTTTCTTCTTCCTCAAGGCTAGCGTCCCACCGCTTTGCATAGTAACCGTTGTTTTGCCTGACCCGCCCTTTTGGTTGACAACGGCTATAATTTTTGCTGCCATATTTAGTCTCCTTAAAGTATTGACCATATGAAGTGTATTATAGGCTTGTACGGTTTGTAAAGTAAATACTTTACGTAAAATTATTACTTTATTTATCTTAAGCTTTATGTATAATAATTTTTAGGTTATGCTTTTTGTGCCTTGCCTGGTAAGGCAGATAATGAATAGGATTTTTACAATGACTGAGAAAACACAGGGAAAATCCGACACTAAAGCTCTCATAGAGCTAGAATCCCCAATAATTGACCATAAAATATCTCAACTTATTGCTGAATCCATAGCATTAGAGCAGGAAGAAGCTGAAAACAATGGCGCGGTTAGTTATATGGCAAGAGCCTTGGTACAAGCTTGTATGCCGCATAAGAAACCAGAAGAGTTTTATTTTAAGAGAAAAAACGGTCATTACTCATTAGTAATGACCTCAAATCCTGACATTGGGCTTCCTTACGGCTCAATACCTAGATTAATCATGATATGGATTACCTCTGAGGTTGTTAAAAAGAAAAGTAGAGAACTTATATTAGGACATAGCCTAAGCGCATTCATGTCAGAGCTTGGTATACCAAGAACTGGAGCATATATTGAAAGATTTAAAGATCAAACAAAAAGATTATTTTCTTGTGCTATATCATGCACTTATGATGATGGCAATACATGGCAAGTCGAAAATGTAAGAACGGTAAAAAGAGCAAGTCTAACTTGGGCCCCTCAAAAAGAAGATGATCCAAAAACGCACGAGTCAATATTACTGCTCGACCAAGACTTTTTTGATGAAATATTAAGTAAACCAGTGCCTATTGATCTTAATGTAATAAAAAAACTAAAAAATTCCAGCCTGGCCCTCGACATTTACTGTTGGCTCACCTATCGAATGAGCTATCTAAGGAAAATGACCCCAATACCATGGGAATCACTACATAACCAATTTGGCTCAAATTATGCGAAAGATAAGTCTGGTAGGTATGCTTTTAAGAAAAGATTCACCGATCAAATGGTGAAAATATTAGCACTGTACCCTGATGCTAACGTCAAGAAAGAACAAAAAGGACTGACACTATACCCATCTAAAACCCATATCAAAAAACAACCAGCAAAAGCTTTAAATACGACTACATCAACAGCTCAAAAGGATAATTCGGAACCAAGCTCAAAAGATGTAAAAAAATATGACAGTTATCGATTAAACACCTTGGTTGATATAGTTGAACAAAAATTGAACGGAAATGACAAAAAGAAGTTATTAGCTGATTTCAATGAATACATTACCAGGCGCCAATTGAAGTGGTTATATACTGAAGTAAAATCCGGCTTTCAAACAAGGGAAGCAAAACAGCATCTATATGATTTCATTAATAGTCGATGGCACCATCTTCTTGACCCTATAGATTCTTTTGCTGATTTTGTAAAAAAAGACGCCGAAAAAGAAACAGTATAGGTACGCCAAGTGCTTGCGTACCTTTAGTCGACTAAACGAGAGAAAACTACGTATCAATCGATCCAATTAATAAATCCTTGGTTAGCTTAACTGCAACAAAGAATATTAAAGTAAATAATTTATTAACTTTAAATACTTTAATCTTTATTAAGCTCAGCTAAAAATTGTTTTGACGCCTTAAACGTCAGTATTTTCTTTTCAGGTATTTGTAGCTTTTCACCCGTATTAGGATTAATTCCCGATCTAGCCTTTCTTGTTTTTACTTCAAATTTTCCCATCTCCGGTAAAAGCGTCTTATCACCGCCATTTAATAATGAAACCATTAGCGTTTCTACAAACACCTTATAAACCCCCTCCGCGACCTCTTGCTTAAAGCCACCGGCTTTTTCTAAATTTTCAATGAATTCCTTTTTATTCATAGCCTCTCTTCCAAAAAAAGTTAAGTAAAGTATTTAAAGTATTCATTAAGTTTTTCCTTCACCAAATAATATCGTAAAACAGATAATTAATAAACAATACGTTATTAATGTTAAATACTATTCATACCTTTACCAGCGTGACCTACGTATATTTAGTCGACATTTCATAGATTTCTAACGATAGAATGGCGTTTTATAAAAAATAATACTTATATTTCATACTTTATTTAAGTTAAATAAAGTATGAAATACTCTAGCCAAATTAAAAAAGCTGTGCGGCGCTTAATTATTTTTATGACAAAGCAAGGCAGAACCGTATATTTCGCTTATAAATGCGAATCTTTGGTCGACCAATAAAACATAAAATAAATAAAGTTATTACGTTAACAATTATACATAAAGTACGTAATATAAATATAGATATGTGGATAAACCTGTTAATTCAAGCAGTTATCCACGTACTTTTGGTCGACCTTTTCTAGCAACATCTGCGTACCTTTAGTCGACATTTTGCGTACCTTTGGTCGACCAAAGTAGTTATATCTATATGATTAATAAATAATTTTAGCGACTCCCTATATTAACCTGTAATTAAGATATACCTATAGTTAGCTTACGCTTTTTGTGGACAACCCTTCGGGTTGACACACAAACGCATAAGCTCAGCAACAAAATTTTTTTTAAATAAAACAAATACGCCATGCATGGCGTGGTTTCAAATAGCGTGGCTTATTACGCTATGTAACATGAATAAGCGTAAAGAACTTGTCGCCATTGGTAAGAACATTCGCCACCTCAGAAAAGAGCAGGGCTATTCTCAAGAAGGTTTCGCAGCTTTTGTGAATATCTCAAGGGCCTTTTATGGACGAATAGAACGAGGTGAGCATAATGTATCCGCGATGAATCTTATCAAAATAGCTAAATCGCTCAATATTGAGGTTGGCTGCTTATTCCCAAATTTATCTGAATTAAAAAAGATCAAATGAAATTATGCTATGATAATTAACGTCACGAAAAGCGTGGCTTCTTTTGGCGTGTTTAACAAATTTGTGCTAGCATTTTATACGTTAGCCTAATAAAGTGAGAGGCAGTTGGGTTAACAAAGTGGTATCTTATTGCTGCTAGATAGCCTTTAAGATTAAACCGTTTGGAGGAACGGGCCATGCGCCGATTGAAACCCGTTTTCAGGTGCATGAATGTTGAGAAGGAGCAGTTTAAGCAATCAAGATGCCTCTTAACGATTAGTGTAGGGCAGGAAGTCCACGAACGCGAGCATTTTGAAGCAACGATTGAACTGGTCAATGCTTCTTTTGATTCATGCATCATGTTAATTGATGACAGTTTACAGCGTCATACAATGGCGTTGGAATCTGAAAAAGATGCCGATAGCTTTTATCGAGGTTCGATAGAGGCTGGGGATCAATGGCTGGAGCGTAATGCAATGTACTATGGAAAGCTCGCGATACTCAGTAAAATTGTCCGATGGGATCAATGGTTGCTGCATCCCAATTTCCAAGCACAACAAAACGAATTAAAAGCGCTGATGGATTCTGACGATGCTTATCATAGCGCTTTTACCAATACGGGGTTGCATGGAAGAATCTCCAAAACCGGCCGGTTTTTAATTTACCCCGTGCAATCACGCAGCCTTACGTAGTTTTTTCTCTAAAAGCTTAATGAGCTTATTAAAATCAACCCCCTTTCTCCGATCTTTAAAGTGATAACGACCAGTAAAAATGATGTGCTGCCAAGCAACTGGCGATATCTTGCTCAATATTGTTTTTGCTTCTTTCTCACCAAAGGTTGCACACAACCGTTGATACAATTTATCAAGAATCATTGCATTATATGCAATGACGCAGTTTGACACCAATCTTGATGCCTGGACGCTGGTAGCATTTGAAATAATTTTTCTTCCCTTGAAAGCACCGTGAAATACTTTTCGAATCATGCGATGAAATTGGTGATAGGATTCTGTGCGATTACGCGCAGTTTTTATCACCTTTCGTTTACCTTCATCATCAATTAAATTCAGCACATGTGTGCTTTTAAAAATTTTATTGTACTCCCAAAACGCTGCCTGCAATCGACTGTAGCGTTTGTGTGATGCTAATTTTCTAACAATAACCGCTTGCGTGTTTTGTTGCAGTAAAAGTGATAATAAAATTCGAATAATGCCGCGTTTTTCTGATTTTATGAGGGCCTTGTTAATTTTATCGGACGGTGTTATTAATCCATGATACTGATCCGGATCATTAACGGAAAAAAGTTTTTCAGCTTCCATACGAATATTGTTAATACCTGGAATAAATTCAACATCAATTGAATCAAGTGTCACAAAACTTGTTTGATTAATGGAGTGGCCATCACCTGTTACCATATCAATAGGGATATTTGTTTTATTGTTGTATATCACGTCGTACAGATGGTGACTTTCGTGTTCGTTCGGACCAATAACTTTTGCATTGATTGAAATGTGATTTGCGGTGAGTGAATAGATGGATATTCCCTTACACGATCCGAAGTATTTGGAGGAAAAGCGTGATTGAATGGTGTGATAACTTGTTGCGTATTTTTGACCATCTACATCTGAAACAACAGTGTTTTCTATTAGATCCCACGCACGTGATACTGATAACTCATGAATAAAATTACTAAATGCATCGTTGATTAATTTTAGATTTCCAACGTACATAAAATTTTCATCAATTGTGAGAAGGTGGTTGTATCCGATATTTGACATCTGTGACATTTTTTCTGTGCCAAAACCAAACGCATCGGATAATATGCACGCAATCAATGCTAATGGACTTGGGTGTTTGTGTTTTACATAGCGATCTTTTTGACTTTCAAATAATTTCCAAACATCAAGATAATCCCCCATGAATTTAAAAACATCGGCAATATCTCTTTTTGGCAGCCCGTCAAAAAATGTGGATTTTTCAGTTTCATCGGTATCGTATGTTAATTTCCACGTGATATTTCCTTTATCGTCAGTTTCAAGCTCGATACTTTTATTGGTTCCATCTGCAATATTTTTATTGACTTGAATCCATGCGTTTTCTAAGTCAGATAATGCTTGATCTAAACGCTCATCACAATACACAGGAATTTTTTTATACCCATATTCTTCGCAAATTTCTACCGCATTATCAACAAACTCATCTGGTACTAAATCATAATCTAAATCGCAATATGAAACGCTGTCATTACAAAATAAACGACCTCTATCGAGTTGGTGATACATTTTGTCATAAACATAAAATTCAAATCGCGCAGTGTTTATTTCTTCTGAGTTATCAGTGGATTTTAATAATTCAGATGCACTTTTTGGGAGCTTCTTAATTAACGCATCAGGCAATGATTTTGATAAATCGGG
>PCWT01000069.1:0-1237 GCA_002796245.1 Gammaproteobacteria bacterium CG11_big_fil_rev_8_21_14_0_20_46_22
TTTCAAAAAGATGAAATGTTGTCACGGGTATCAGATTTGATTGTAGTGGTTTAATAAAACCGGACACCAACTTAGGTGGTAATCTTACCACCTTGAGCGAGGTGTTCCATGGCAAGACAACGTCGTACATTTTCAACAGAGTTCAAAAGTGAAGCAGCAAATCTGGTAGTCAAGCAAGGCTATTCAGTCAGTGAGGCCAGTCGCTCGCTCGGTGTAGGTGAGACAGCAATCAGGCGCTGGGTTGAGCAGCTGGATCAGGAGCGAAACGGGATTACTCCCAAGTCCAAAGCCCTGACCGCCGAGCAGCAGAAAATCCAGGAACTGGAAGCCCGGATCAACAGGTTGGAACGTGAAAAGGCCATCCTAAAAAAGGCTACCGCTCTCTTGATGTCGGACGAACTCGATCGTACGCGTTGATTGATCAATTGAGAGAGCGAGAATCAGTGGAAATGATTTGTGCTGCGTTCGACATTGCGCCAAGCAGTTACTACGAACACAGGCAAAGTCACCAGATTGTTGACGTGGACCGGTTGTTGCTTCGCAGCAAAATCAAGGAGTTATTCAGGCTCAGCCGCAATTCGGCAGGTAGTCGTTCGCTAGTAGGGATGATGCGTGAGCAGGGTCATATAATCGGCCGATTTAAGGTAAGTCGGTTAATGACAGAGGCTAATCTAGTCTGCAAGCAACCAGGTCCACACAAGTATAAAATCGCTAACGTAGAACGAGTTGATATCCCTAATCATCTGGACCGAGAATTTGCTCCTTGCGCTGCTGATCAGGTTTGGTGCGGTGATATCACTTATATCTGGGCCGGTAATCGCTGGCATTATCTTGCAGTAGTGATTGACCTATACAAACGCCGTATTGTTGGGTGGGCGTTATCAACACGAGCAAATGCTGAGCTGGTGACGAAGGCCCTGGACTTGGCCTTTGAACAGCGTGGCAGACCAACGGGTGTCATGTTTCATTCTGACCAGGGAAGCCAATACGCCAGCCGAGTTTTTCGTCAGCGATTATGGCGTTACCGCATGATCCAGAGTATGAGTCGTCGAGGAAACTGCTGGGACAATGCACCAATGGAACGGCTGTTCAGAAGTTTGAAAACGGAATGGGTGCCTGCTCTGGGTTATACGACCCAAGAGGAAGCAACAAGAGATCTGAGCTTTTACTTGATGAATTACTACAACTGGCGCAGGCCTCACTCATTCAACAATGGGCTACCACCTGCAAAAGCTGA
>PCWT01000069.1:1248-1391 GCA_002796245.1 Gammaproteobacteria bacterium CG11_big_fil_rev_8_21_14_0_20_46_22
AACAACTGTCCGGAATTAGTTGACCACTACAGTACAAAACCTCAAAAGAAAACTTTCTTGATAATTTTCGAAGGCGTAACGCGCTCAATAAGACAGCGAATCTTCTAAACCTCTTATCACGCCTTGGCTTATATCTCTCAGAC
>PCWT01000070.1 GCA_002796245.1 Gammaproteobacteria bacterium CG11_big_fil_rev_8_21_14_0_20_46_22
CGCAACTATCCCAATCCTCAGACCCAACCCGCTCAAACCACCACTTCTACTGCCATCTAAAAAAAGAAAGGGTGTCAGTGGATAAGCGATGGACAAGTCGGGCACAAACCGTGGACAACACGTCGTGTTGCCCACCGTTTGCACCCTAACTTGCCCATCGCTTACCCACTGACGGGTTTATTTTAATACAACAACAAGTTTTATGATTAAATTAAAAAATACGCTGCTCGACGCTTCGCGCCATCACATAACTTTTTTACAAAAGGGGACATTTTAACTTTGCTCAAAAGGGGACATTTCTATTTTGCCTTGACAAACCTGGCTTTTTGCTTGAATCCCTGGGGTGCATTTGCTAGTCTCACACACTGAATCTTTCTAGGTGTTTTGCTCATGCTTCAATTTATTCGTGATAAGTCTCAGGGCGTGATCGCCACCGTGATTTTGGGTCTTTTGGCCCTAAGCTTTGCACTGTGGGGGATTCACAATTATTTTGATAGCAGTGGTCAAAATGCTACGGTTGTCACCGTCAATGGCCAGGATATTTCCAGTCAAAGTTTTTCAGCGACTTTACAAAGAGCTCAGGCGCAAGCTCAGCGAATGGGTTATCAAATTAATACTCAGTCAGCATTGAATGCGTTTAAAAAGCATGTCTTGGACAACATGGTGATGATGACCTTGTTGCATCAATCTGCTGTGAAAAATGGTTTTGCAGTCAGCCCCGATTTGCTGGAACTGACGTTGGCCAGACTTCCAATGCTACAGCAGGGTGGTGTGTTCTCTAAGAAACGTTTCATGAATTTTTTGCAATCGACAGGTTACTCCCAAGAACAGTTTCTTTCAACGTTGAGTAGTAGTCTTCAATTGCAGCAAGTCCAAAATGGGATGGTGGAAACTGCGTTTAGTCTTTCTTATATGACAGAGCGGGCTGTGGGCTTGGTGCACCAAACGCGAAGCTTCGCTTACACGCTCATCCCGGCTTCAGCTTACAGGTCTGATGTGAAAGTTACGCCGAGCGAAGCACAAGTGTATTACAAGGCAAACACGCAAGCCTTTACGATTCCTCAGAAGGTCAGTGTCGATTACTTGGAGTTGTCCTTGTCCGCGGTGGAGTCGCATATAAAACCGACTGATGCACAGTTGCAGGCGTTTTACCGAGGAAATATTGCTTTATTCTCTGTGCCCATGCAGTGGAAAGTCTCGCGGATTGAGGTGCCATTATCTGATGGGGCGAGCGATCGTGAGGTTGCTACCGCGAAAGAAAAAGCCCAGGCCATTGAGCAGGCGCTTTCGAAAAACTCGGCGCGCTTCGGTGAGTTTGCTAAACAGTACCCTGCGCAAGATAGCCTGGGTAATGGCGGTTGGGTAAGCTTAATGGAAGTCCCAGAAGTTATGCAAGCAGCGTTGGTGAAGCTGAAGCACCCAGGTGAGCTTTCTTCTGTACTGACTTTGCCCAATGGTTTCGAACTTATCAAAGTTCTGGCGGTTAAACCTTCGAAAGTATACCCGTATGATGATATTAAAGCGCGCGTGAGGAAAATGTATATTCAGCAAACCGCTCAAAAACAGTACTCAACGGCGGTGGATCGCTTGTCGAGTTTAACCTTTGAGCACCCGGAATCTTTGGCGCCAGCTGCAAAAGCCCTGGGGCTTTCGGTGAAAAAATCGCCTTTATTTAGTGAGAAAGAGAAAACAGGCATGTTTGCAAACCCTGCTTTGTTGTCTTCGGCATTTAGTCAGGATGTGCTGATCAATGGTAATAATAGCGACTTAATTAATATTGACGATACTCACGTCATGGTGTTAAGGCTCAATCAAAAAATTCCTGCCACAGTGAAGCCGTTCGATGAGGTCTCAGCAACGATTTACAATACTTTGGTGCAAGAAAAGTCGGCTGAGATGGCTCAGGCAAAAGCCACTAAATTACTGGGTGAGCTTCATGGTGCTCGTGATCTGTCAGCCATCGCTAAAAAAGAAGGCTTATCGGCTCATCAAGTTGATCATGTCAATCGCAATACGCAGTCCAAGTCGTTGCCTGCGCTTTTGGTTGAGACCGCTTTTTCTCTGCCAGTGCCATACCATTCTCGTTACCCTGCAACTTCGATTAAGATGCCTAATGGTGATAGTGCTGTGCTGGTGTTGTCAGGCGTTAAGCAGGGTCGTTTGTCGGATTTTCCTGATTCGGTCAATCAAGCGTTTGCTCGTGCACAGGTCGCTGATGCCGGGCGTTTAGACTATGCTTTATATCTACATGGTCTAAAGCAGGCTGCAAATATTAAATATCGTAAGCTCAATTAAGGTTGCTACGCTTCGGTTGAACTTCCAGGCGGCACGCGTTATATTGAGCGATATTACTTAGGAGTACCAATGGTGATAAGGAAATTTCTCGCGCTCTCTCTGGCCGCCTTTCTTGTGATTGGCCTAAGTTCATGTAAAAAACATTCCGAGCCTAAAAAGGTGGCTGCTGCAGCTAAGCCAACGCCGGTCAGTGTAGTCAAAGTTCAATCTCGTAAAGTCAGTGTTATCTACCATTCTGTGGGTACGATCAAAAGCCGTGAAGAACCGGTTATCAAATCTCGCGTGAGCGCTCGCGTTGCGGATATGCTCGTATCAGAAGGTGAACGTGTTGAAAAGGGCCAGCTTTTAGCTCGCTTAAGCAAAGAACAAGAAAATCTGGCTATGCGAAGAGCTGAAGCCAGTTTGTACTCCGCCAAAGCCAATCTTGATGAAAAGCATTCCATGATGAAGCGTTACGGCCTGCTGGCAGAAAAGGGTATCGTTTCAAAACTGCATTACGAACAAGTGGTTGCGCAGTACAAAACCGCAGAGGCGCAGGTGAAAGAAGCGCAAGTTGCTTATGATAACGCTAAAAACAACTTAGATAGAACCGATATTCGCTCGCCTATTTCAGGCTCTGTTCAAGAAATAAAAGTCACTGCAGGTGATACGGTTCAGCCGGGCACGCCCCTGATACAGCTCGTTAATCATGAGCAGTTAGTCGCTGTTTTGCCATTTTCTCAAGTTAAAAGCGCGAATCTTCGACCGGGTTTGTGGGCTGAACTTTCTTCACCGGCTTCGCCAGGCGCACCGATTGAGCGTCAAATCTCCCAAATTAAACCCGAGATTAATGCAAAAAACCGCGCACAAGACGTGTTGATTCAATTCCCTAATCCGGGTAACTGGAAAGTGGGCGCTAGTGTTGATGCCTTGGTGTATGGTGATGCTGAGCAAAATGCTTTGTTAATTCCGGTTGATGCTGTCGTGGTCCAGCCTGGCGGTGCTTACTATGTTTTCACTGTTAAAGATGATAAGGCGCAGGAAGTTAGGGTAAAGCTGGGTTACGAACTAGGGTCTGATGTTGTCGTGATTGACGGCTTGCAAAAAGATGACTCGGTGATTGTGCACGGAGCACAATATGTGGGTAATGGCAGTCCTGTCACGGTGGCTAAACATCTTGAAACGCAACTCAAGCATAAGCTTGTTCACGAGGTGGCCTCAACATGACCTTGCCTAAGCTTTCCATTAAACGGCCAGTCATGGCCTGTATGCTCAGCTGCTTGTTTATTTTATTTGGTGTATTGAGCTACGTTAATATTCCTGTTCAAGAAAACCCTGATATTACTTATCCTATCATTACCGTAAAAACTATGATGCCGGGTGCTGATGCTTCGCAGGTGAACGAAGTCATTACGAAACCGACTGAGAAGGCGCTTAATTCAATCTCAGGTATTGTTTCTGTTGACTCCTCGTCCAAGTCGGGTGAGTCGACCGTTTCCTTAAAATTTAAACTTGGCACGGATATGAGTGCCGCCTACAACGAAGTTGAAAGTCAGCTTCAGCATACCAGTGGTGAAATGCCAAAAGATGCGCGCGCACCGTTAATATCAAAAGCCTCAGTGAATGCAAGTCCCGTTTTCTTAATGGTATTGTACGGCGACCAAAAATTATCAGACATTACGCGTTTTGCGCATCAGGTTGTTGTGCCTAAGCTTGAAAACATTCCAGGTGTTGCTTCGGTCAATGTGGTCGGTGTTGATAAAATGGGCGTCTATGTTGACCTTAACTTGAAAAAAATGGCAGCTTTAAAATTAACGCCAAGTGATGTGCAAAGCGCTTTACATACGCAGCATGTTAACGTGCCGGGCGGCAGCATGGTCGTCGGTAAAAAAGAGTATGATTTAAATCTTGATTTGCAATTTCATAGTATCTCTAAGCTGAAGAATCTGGTGGTGGCTTATCGGGATGGTGCGCCAGTCCACCTTTCAGGCATCGCTACGGTGAGCTTGGGTTTTCCGAGTAAAGAGCAATATGCTACGTATGATGGCAAACCAGCCGTTGGGATTAATGTGATCAAAAAATCCGATGGCGATACGGTTTCCATTGCTAAAGCCGTCGAGAAAAGGCTTCATGGTGCGATTAATCCCTTGCTACCTTCTGGTTTGAAAACTGGCATTGTATTTAATGAAGCCGATTATATTTTGGATATTGCTCATGGCTTAGAACAAGATATCTGGCTGAGTGTATTAGCCGCAGCCTTGGTAATTTTCTTTTTCTTAAAAAACTTTCGCTCGACTTTAATTATTACAGCCTCTATTCCTGTTTCTTTGTTGGGCGCAGTCGCAGCGATTCACTTTTTCAATTATTCTTTCAATATTGTAACTTTGCTTGGCTTAATATTATTGGTTGGCGTGGTGGTCGACGATGCTATCGTGGTTTTGGAAAATATTTTTTCTAAGCTTGAAGGTAATTCCGGGCTTGACCGAAAAAAAATTGCGATTGATGGCGCCAATCAAGTGGTTTTTGCCGTGCTTGCCTCAAGTCTTTCCTTGGTTTCTATCTTTTTGCCAGTCGTCTTTATGGGCGGTATTATTGGCTTGTTTTTTAAATCGTTTGCCGTTGTTGTTACGGCCGGCGTCATTATCTCTTTATTGGTTGCGCTGACTTTGACGCCCGTGTTGTGCTCAACATTTATGCGCGTTTCACATACACAAGGGCGCACGTATCGTTTTCTGGAAGGCGTACTGTCGATTATTGATAAAGTGTATCACGCGATACTGCATTTTGTTTTACGTTTTCGTTGGTTAATGGTGTTGCTCGCTATTTTAGTTGTGTTTCTAAGCGTGCCTATTTTTCATTTCGTGGGTAAAGAATTTATGCCGGCGAATAAAGACTCAGGGCACTTTTCTGTGACGGTTCAAACCCCTCAGGGTGTGAGCAAGGCCTATACGATGGGGCGAGTTCGAGAAGCTGAAACCGTATTAAACCAAACTCAGGGTATCTCTAGCTATTTCGCGTCTGTTTCTTTAGCGACAAAGGCAACGCTCAACGTTCGATTAAAGCCACAAGTTGAACGTAAACTTTCACAGGCTGAAATTATGAGTGCAATACAGCAGCAATTGCAAAACATTCCGGGCGCTGAATTCTTTATGTCACACTCTGGGCAGTCAAGCTACGTGACCTTTGTGCTAATGGGGCGAACTCAGCAAGAGGTATTACAGGCTGCGTATTCGTTTTACAATACATTGAGCAAGCATTCCGAATTGGGCCAGTTTTATTTGGGGCTTTCTCGGAAGAAGCCTGCGTATAAGCTTAACTTCAATCGTATTCTAGCAAAAAGTATGGGAATTTCGGCAAGTGATGTCGCTAACACATTGTCTGTTCTTGGGGGCACCGGCGTGCGTGTTGGCCACTTCACGCCGGGTGAGTCGGGTAGTCAGCGCTACAATATTTTATTCCGTGCGTCCAAAGATGAGTTTGTTGATCCTTCTGATTTGAGTCGTATTTATATGCGCTTAAACAGTGGCCAGCTTGTTCGTTTAGATACCTTGGCTTCGCTCGAAACCAGTTTGACGAACCAAGACATCAACCGAACAGACCTTAACTACTCCGTCGCGTTCTCGGCAGTGAGTAAAGAAGGTTTAGGCAAAACAGTGGCTGAAATTAAATCCTTGGCTGCGAGCAACTTGCCACAAGGTATTGAGTTGAAGATGACAGGTAATGCCGCGTCTATGGATCAAACAGTTTCTCAAGTGTTATACACAGTGATGTTGATTTTGCTACTGATGTACATTGTGTTGGCCAGCCAATTTAACTCTTTCATTCAGCCTTTGATTGTGATGGTGGCTTTGCCTTTGGCTGTGGTTGGAGGCGTTTTGGTTTTGTGGATTACAGGCATGACACTTAATATTTATTCTGTGATCGGCATGTTGTTGCTTATGGGCTTGGTGGCGAAAAACTCGATTCTTTTAATTGATCGGACTAATCAATATCGCCATGAGGGTTTGAGTGTTCACGATGCGCTAGCTAAAGCTTGCCCTCAAAGGATGCGTCCTGTATTGATGACTTCTTGCGCGATTATCTTGGCGATGTTGCCGGCAGCGCTCTCTACAGGTGCCGGCAGCGAGGCGCATCGTACGCTGGCCGTTGTGATCATCGGCGGTATGATTAGCTCAACGATTTTAAGCTTGATGATAGTGCCGTCGGTGTATTCTTTGGTCGCAGGCGGTCTCAACCGTGTTGAGGGCTGGATCAAGCGCGCAGAAGCTGAAGATTAGAGCCGCCGGCGCGCGCTAGTCTTCTAGCGCACCAATCGATACCGCATGGTAACCGCTGTCCACATGCACGATTTCGCCTGTAATACCTGAAGCAAGGTTTGAACACAAAAAGGCGGCGGTGTTACCCACGTCTTCTATGCTGACATTGCGGCGTAGCGGCACAATTTTCTCATTGAAGCTTAACATTTTTCGAAAGTCTTTAATGCCCGAGGCGGCCAGTGTCCGAATAGGGCCTGCTGAAATGGCGTTCACACGAATATTTTTCGGGCCTAAGCTTGCCGCCATGTAGCGTACGTTGGCTTCAAGACTCGCTTTGGCAATACCCATCACGTTGTAGTTGGTTACTGCGCGCTCAGCGCCTTGGTAGGTCATAGTCAAGAGTGCGCCGCCAGGGCGAATAAAGTCTTTAGCGGCTTTGGCCAGTGCGGCAAAGCTGTAGGAACTAATATCATGCGCTATGGTAAACCCCTCTCGTGTAACGCAATCCAAGTAGTCACCTTCAAGCTGATCGGCCGGGGCGAACGCGGCGGAGTGGACAATGATGTCAATGCCATCCCACTCTTTTTTTAATGCTGTAAAAATGTCGCTGATATCTTGGTCTTGAGTGAGGTCACATTTGAAAAATAGGCGACTATCCCACTCGGCCGTCATTTTTTCGATGCGATCACGAAAGCGTTCGTCTTGGTAGGTGAAGGCGAGCTCGGCGCCTTGTTCGTGCATGGCATTTGCGATGCCATAGGCAATCGATTTATTGCTCAATAAACCCACAATCAGCGCGCGTTTACCCTGTAAAAATCCCATCGTTTGACTCCTTTTGACTGTGTAGCGGCCATTGTACACCACGCTTGATTATTTCCAATACCTGGGTAGAATAAGCGCCTCTTGGTGTAGGCGCGTAGCTCAGTTGGTTAGAGCACCACCTTGACATGGTGGGGGTCGTTGGTTCGAGTCCAATCGCGCCTACCAATTTAAGCGACTGATTTTTCTAAATAATTCCATATATTTCAATAGATTACAGGGCTACCGCAAGGCCGGGTAGCTTTGTGGCTTTTGCATTGATTTGCTATTTTTTGTACAAAATACTATAGTCTTATAAGCAAGGCGCACTCTACTTGCACTCTAAAATGAGGGTAAAATGATGAAAGCATTGATCTCAGCATCGCTGATTAACAGGTTGAAGCCAAAAGAAAAAGAATATGACGTTCGGGATACAAAAACGGAAGGGTTTCTAATCCGTGTATTGCCCTCAGGCAAAATGCGTTATGTGGCGCAGTACGCCAGAGGTCGGCGTATTAATGTGGGCAAAGTAGGCGTCATGAAGCCCGAAGACGCCAGAGGTAAGGCGGCTGACATTATTCGTGATTATGAAAAAGGCATAGACCCTAAAACGGCGGCTTTGAAAGCCAAGGGTATGCCGACATTACGTGCATTTTTAGATGATGATTATGCTCCCTGGGTAAAGGCACATAATGAATCTGGCGAAGAAGCGATCAAAACCATCGAGCGGCATTTTAGTAGTCTCTTGGGTAAAAAGCTGGACAAGATCACTGTGCAAGAGTTAGAAAAATGGCGCACAAAAAAGCTGGAAAGCAAAGCCATGCAAGTCAATACGGTCAACCGAACGATTACACCATTGCGTTCAGCGATTTCTAAAGCGGTGGAATGGGGTATTCTAGATGAACATGTTTTGAAAGGGGTGAAAACATTAAAATGTGATGATACGCGTGTTCGATACTTAAGTGCCGCCGAAACCGAAAAGATATTTGAAGTGTTAAATAAGCGCGAAGAGTCTGTAAAGGCAGGCCGCGCACGCGCGAATGAATGGCGTAAAAAGCGCGGCAAACCATTATATCCTGAGTACAAAAAGAAAGATTTTATTGACCATTTTTTACCGATGGTCATCGTAACGCTAAACACAGGTGTTCGACGTAGTGAATTATTTCGCTTGAAACGCCGTTACGTTAATTTAGAGGATAATACCTTGTTCGTTGAGAAGTCTAAAAACTATATGGCGCGCCATATTCCATTAAATAAAACAGCCCAAAAGGCACTGAAACAGTGGCTAAAGCAAACAGAGGCTATTGAGAGCGCCTATGTATTTCCAAGCCCGCGTAATCCAGAAAAGCATGTTTCATCCATCAAAACAGTTTGGACAAACGTGCGTGATGATTGCAAAGTCGAAGACTTGCGCTGGCATGATCTTCGTCATGACTTTGCTAGCAAGCTCGTGATGAAGGAGGTTAGCCTATATACTGTGCAAAAACTGCTAGGTCATAAGAAAATCAGCCAGACGATGAAGTATGCGCATTTGGCACCGGATTTTATGGCTGAGTCTGTGGGGCGGTTGGATAAGTGAGCTTATTTAAAGATTGTACAGAGGTATGTTTATGAAAAAAGTAAAGTCAATTAATACACTGGAGGAAGCATTGGAGTTTTTCTTAATGCGAGGAAACTCAATAAAAGAAAAGATCACCAGCCCAAGGGAAAGTATATTCTTGTCAGAAAAGATCAATGCAGGTTTATATAAACGATTCATTAAGCTGTGTAAAAATATGCTTATAATATCCAGGTATGAAACATATATTAAAATAAGTGATAAATCTTCTAGCTTGGCTTTATTAGTACCATATTGTTCGGATCTTTACGAATGGATCGTATTCCAAGCGCTAGAATGGCTGACGGTTAAAAATATCCTTGCAGTGATTACAGCTATTGGCTTGGTCTCGGCAATTATTGGTTATGCTGCTATCGGGATATATTTGCATAACTTACATCTGAGCTTCTTGTTGCCAAATGTATTCGAGCATATAAGCAGTGGTGTATTTGTCTGGGGACTTATGATGCCTTTGTTGTTAATCATGTTTTTGATTGTGCTGTTTATTTTTTGCAGCTACCTTTCGTTTGAGCTTTACAAATTGAGCCCTGTTAAATCACTAAAAGGAGTTCTATTAGCGTTCTATATACCATTGTTGATAGTCGGTTATATGCCATTCATAATAATGTGCTTAAAGCTTTATCTTCACGTTGTGCTTGGTACGAACGTATTGGTACTGGCTTTCCTTTTTATACTGCCATTTTTTCAGTATCTATATGAGGTAGAAGGAAGCAGAGGGTTTTTTATTAGGTTTAGAAAAGGGAAATTTTTTCTCGCATTTTTCTTGAACCTATTTTTCTTGTCATATATTTGTTTTCTCGGAGTGTTGGCTATGAGCACGGAAGGCTTGAAGAATAACGGTTATTTTGTGTCGTTTTTACTTTATATTTTTCCAGCTTTTGCACCTTTTTCAATAATATTGCTTAACAATGAAATGGTTATTGGGAGTGTTAGACCAGATATTACTAATAGAGTATTAAAGCTCATTTTATGTTTTTCATTTATTGCTACAGTAGGAGTATTTGTGTGGATTGGCTTTGGAATTTTTGATTCTGTTTCGAATACAAAGCTGGGTAAATATTATCAAAATTTATATGTTACTCCAGGGCTTGCACAATATGGAGGTATTATTAATCAGTTGGATTATGACAAAAGAAATAATCAAATAAGGCCATGGATTGTTCTGCAAACTGATAATAGAATAGCATTTTCTAAAAATAAAACCGATAAAATAATATATGTTTTTAATAAGTCACCTTATCGACTTTTGTTTATTGCTAAAAAGGGTGGAGCACATAAGAAATAGAGTAGCTAGACATTTTATGATTTTTGTCGAAAATTGGAAATACTCTTTCTATGAGTTTGACCTGTACGTCACGGGAGACATGCGAATGTCCGTCGTGACGTACAGCGACCGTTTGCTTCAAATCAAATAAAAACAAACGCTTAAGTTTAAAAAACGATTCTCAATCTTTGTGAAACACTCGTGACGGCTCATGGCATGTCATTTTTTCAGTAAAAAATAAGTGATATGCCTTGAGCGGTTATCGCTCAACGAAGTAAGATCGATAGCGTGCCGTGTGAGCTATCAAGATAACCTTGGTTATCTCGGCAACCCCTGCTTTGTGATAAAGATTAATTTATCACAAAGTATTTAACTGGTCTCGCAAGAGACTTAAACAGATGGCTCGCTGTGAAAACCATCAAAGTAGCACACGCTACTTCAGCACCCTTGTTTTATTCCGTGTGCCTAGTTGTAATAAAACAGTCCTATTAAAACTTGCCATTGCTTCATTGCAAAATGAGCGATGGATTTAAACTTGGCGTATTAACGCCCTTTAACTGAAAAAGCCGTTTGTTCTCATTCGTAGGATAGCGGCTTTTTTTATTTAACTTAAATCTCCGGCAACACTAAGGCCGGAGATAAAACTCCTAGTAATTGGCTTGCTCAGTAAGCCAGTCTATATTCGCTGCAATAGCAAACCAACGCGCTGACGAAACAGCTTGCTTGCCAGATTTTATCCGGTAAAGCGGTAGGTTTTCGGCCTCAGCCATTCATAGACACTTTTGCAACTTCGTTGCCTGTGCCAGTTTTATTGCTGGTACAGAGTGTAACATCACTCACCGTATGGTCGGTCAATATTTATTGATCATGAATGGTTAGTCAGGCGATGGCGATCATTATTTCAAGGGCGTCACTTTGTATATTTGAAAAATGTACAAAGTGACGCCCTTGAGGCGAATCAATTTAAGCAATAAATACAAGGTATTAGCAATAGCAACGCGGCGTGCAGGCCGCGTGCAAAATAAAAACGGCAAAAATTCATTTAAACATCTCATTGAATTCGGAGGAAAAAACCATGTCTAAAAAGCATACGTTTAAAGGCACGTTTGTTAATGTGCTCAAGCATAACAAAGACGGCTCATTTACCACTCAAGATGATCGACGCAAAATGTTATTACAGTTCGCCGATACCTTGTGGGAAATGGGTTATAAATTAGATAGTGCGAAATTCATTCGTACTCGCCACGTCTATAAACTCGTTGACCACTGGAGAGCTAACGGCGATATGCCCGGTACGCTTCGCAATAAAGCTGCTGCACTTCGCTGGCTCATGGGTAAATTTAAAAGGGCAGAAATCGTGCCAAACAATAAAACGCTAAAAATTCCTAAGCGCGAATATGTCACTAATCAGGACAAGTCTCGCAATCTCAGTGAAACAGATTTGGATAAGGTTCATGAACCCTACCGAAAATTAAGCTTAGAGGCACAAAAGTTGTTTGGTTTACGCGTAGAAGAAAGTTTAAAAATTCAACCACACATTGCTGATCAAGGAAATCATCTATTTTTGAAGGGTTCATGGACGAAGGGCGGCCGTCCGCGTCATGTGCCTATTTTGACGGAAGAACAACGGCAGTGGTTAGACAAAGCGAAAGCTCTGGTAAAATATAAAGAGCATTCGCTTATTCCATCGGATACCAATTATAAAACGTATCGCAACACGATTAATCAATATTTTCGCCGAAAAGGAATTTATAAAACTCATGGGCTTAGACATCAATATGCGCAATCGCGTTATAAAGAATTAACCGGCTGGGAATGCCCTATCAAAGGCGGGCCATCACGAAGGGAATTATCACCGGAACAAAAAAAGCTTGATCGCGCCGTTCGACTACAACTTTCCAAGTTGATGGGGCATAATAGAGCCAGGATTTTGGCCGTCTATATTGGGGCGCTTAAAAATTAAATTGACGATAGGGGGTGAGAATGATGTTAGATAGTTTGGCGAATTATCATCGGTGGGGATATCAGGTGCTTTACCAGACTATTGATCAACTCCTTGATGAATCTTATCGAAAAGATATGGGGTTATTTTTTAAAAGCATCCATGGCACACTAAATCATCTATTGTTGGTCGATAAACTTTGGCTGTCACGATTTGTTGGCAATATAATAAAAGTTGATCGTTTAGATCAAGAACTGATTAGTGATAGGAGGCAATTAAAAGCGGAGATTGATAACCAAGCTATTCAGTGGATTGATTTTATTAAGATCCTAGATTTAACGGCTCTGCCTGAAAAACTGGATTATATGAATACCAAAGATATTCAAAGTACCGTATCCTATGCAAAAGCATTATATCATGTGTTTAATCACGGCACGCACCATCGCGGTCAAATTTCAGCAGCGTTAACGCAGTTGGGTTACGAAGCGCCTGTGATGGATTTAATCTATTTTAAAGATGAGGCTTAGCGTATGCGAGTAATACGGAAAGATTTTCAAACAGGGCTAGAAGTTAGTATTCATTATATTGTGATAGGCTAAGACAAGGCTAGACTAGACTGCTGTAAACGAAATAAAGTGAATGATTAAAGGGGATACTGATGAATAAAAAAATAGCAATCGTAACAGGCGCCAGTCAAGGTTTGGGTAAAGCGGTTGCCATAGATTTGGCAAAGCAGGGTTATTTAGTAGTCCTTGTAGCGAGAAATAAAAGCAAGCTTGAGTCGGTTTGTGAGGTGATTAAAGCTACTGGTGGCGATAGCCTATTTTATTCGCTGGATGTTTCAGAAGCCAAACAGGTGGAGCAGTGTGTTGAAGAGATTGTTTCAAAATATGGTCGAATTGATCTGTTGTTTAATAATGCGGGTGTTTTACAACACGGGACAACTACGCTATCCAGTGAAGAAATAGACAAAATTATTCAAATTAACCTCAATGGCGCAATCCATATGGCATCAGTGGTTGCGAAACAAATGAAACAACAAAAACAAGGCTATATCATGAATGTTTCTTCTTTAGGAGGTAAGGTGGCGGCATCTTTTGCCGGTGTTTATGCCGCCTCTAAATTTGGTCTATCGGGCTTTAGTGAGGCTTTATCAAAAGAAATGTCACTTTATGGTGTCAAGGTAAGCAATCTTTGCCCAGGCATGATGGCCACTGAAATGACAGCAGGCCGTTTATTTAAGGCTGAAGACATGATAGAAATAGACGATATTTGTCAAACCGTTCGGTATTTGCTGAGTTTAAGCCGCAAAGCAATACCATTAGAGATTGTGCTTCATTGTTTACCCTTTGTTGAAAAAACAACACGCGCAACTCACGAAGCCTATGGCTTAAACGAATAACAAATAAATTAATCATTAATAGAGGGGAATGTTATGTCCATTAATAAACAAGTTTCAGGACAAGGCAAGGATGTTGTTTTAATTCATGGCTGGGGTTGTGATTTGCGCCATATGCAACCCATTGCTGATCAGTTAAAGGGCTATCGGATAACCAACGTTGATTTACCCGGTCGGGGAAAAAGCGATTGGGCGCCCAGTATTGACAATATTCATGATATTGCAGATTTTCTTTTACCAGAATTACCTGAATCTGCCATTTATGTACCTTGGTCATTTGGTGGTTTAGTCACCTTATCGATTGCATCACGTTATCCTGAGCGTGTGAGCCGTATCATTGGTGTGGCAACTTCGCCTAAATTTATTGAAGATGATGGCTGGCCAGCTGTGCCAAAACCGGGCTTTATTGCAGGCTTTTCAGAAATTACTCAGCTGGGGTTTGTTGACTTCTTTAAAGCTTATTACGATGTTGAGTTTTCGGACTTCAATCCAAAGCCCAAAGAATATCAGAAATTAATTGATCTCCTTGAAAAAACGCCAAAGCAGGATCTCGATGTATTGTTACAAGGTGTTAGGCTTTGTGATAAAACAGATTTTAGAGATAGGTTTAAAACGTTAAAATGTCCGGTCGACCTCATCCTTGGGGGCAAAGACTCATCGGTTCCAAGTGCGATGCATCCAGCAATACAAAGGTTAAATCCAGCAGCAAAGCTGCATGTGATTCCTGAAGCACAGCATATGTCATTTTGGACACACCCATTAGCATTTAAACAAATATCAACCTAAAAAACGCAGTTGAGCCTATTCCTGCTGTTCAAATTGGCGACTAAATCAGATTATTTTTTCAACAATAATT
>PCWT01000071.1 GCA_002796245.1 Gammaproteobacteria bacterium CG11_big_fil_rev_8_21_14_0_20_46_22
AAAGGGAGAAAAAAGAATGTATAATCAGCTTACCGACTTACATTCGAAAATCAAATGAATCAGCCGCCTAAATTTTCTTGAGAAAAATGTAGCCTGGATTAGCGCGAAGCGCGTAATCCGGGAGAAATAATCCCGGGGTCACGACCCGGGCTACAAGAATATGGCGAGCAAAGTTTATTTATTTTCCTGCAACGCGTTGCGAAGCTTAGCGACTTCAGAAAGACTCAAGTTCAGCGCTTTGGCCACAAATTCATCGCTCGCGCCCAATTTATTAGTATTAACAGGACACACGCATCATGCGGCAGAGCATCAAGCAGCAAAAAATTTTATTATAAAAGTTGGACAGACGGAATATTGTCAGCCTAAGATTGAATTTATTGAATTAACGTAAACAAGAATCAACCATGCAATACGAAATACTCTATTACAACGCATTAGACAATAAAAATATTGAGAAAAAATTTCAGAAAACGCTGGAGCAACTGCGCAACGGGGATTTTAAATCTGCGGAAGTCAAAAAGCTCAAGCCAACGCCCTATTATCGAGCCAAGTTGGATAATACTCATCGATTGCTTTTTCAACCCGTATCGATTGAAAATAAACCATGCCTATTGCTGTTAGAAGTGATTAAAAATCATGGCTATGAAAAATCGCGGTTTTTACATGGCAAAACGATTTTGGATGAGGTGATTGCCGAGTATGAATGGTCGCAGGCAGAGTCCACAGCGCTCACTGGAAGCATCCATCAAGATAGGGCGACAAAAATTCATTTTCTCGACAAATGCATTTTGTTTGACTCCATCCAAGATGAAGTGTTGCAGCATAATCTACCGCTTATTATTATTGGTTCGGCAGGCAGCGGTAAGACATCAGTCACCTTAGAAAAATTAAAACAAATTCCGGGTGATTTATTGTATGTCAGCCTATCGAATTTTTTAGTCAAGAATTCGCGACAACTCTATTATGCTGCTAACTATGAAAATGAAGCGCAACAAATCGATTTTTTATCGTTTCGAGAATTATTAGAAACGATTAAAATCCCCAGAGGACACGAAATTGATGCGCAAACGTTTATCGCTTGGGCGAATAAGCAAGCACGGCCAAAATATTTATACGATACTCGAAAACTATTTGAAGAATTTCGAGGTGTGATGACGGGCAGTGAACCGAACCAAGCCTATCTAAGCAAAGCCGATTATCTAGCATTGGGGATTAAGCAATCAATCTATCACAGTGAGGAGCGTGAGAGTGTGTATGCTTTATTTGAAAAGTATCTCAACTTTTTAAAATCCGATGATTATTTCGATAGCAATATCTTAAGTTATGAATATCAGCCCTCAATTCAAGCACGCTATGAAGCGATTGTGGTGGATGAAGTTCAAGATTTTACCAATAGCCAACTGGATTTTGTGCTGCGTCATTTAATCAATCGCGATCAATTTATCTTATCCGGTGACGCCAATCAAATTGTACACCCTAACTTCTTTTCCTGGTCAAAATTAAAATCGTACTTTTACGAAAGTGATCATTATAAAACAGAAACTATTATTCGTATTTTGGCGAACAACTATCGTAACACGCCAGAGGTAACGGAACTGGCGAATCGAATTTTAAAATTTAAAAATGCGCGCTTTGGCTCGATTGATAAAGAAAGTCATTATTTAGTCCACAGCACTGCTAAACATCATGGGATTGCACAATGCGTTTCTTCCACAGTTGAAAATTTACAAAATTTTGATAATAAAATCGTACAGTCAGCGCGCAGCGCAATTGTTGTACTCACTGAGCAGCATAAGCTTGAAGCCAAGAAATATTTTCGCACTCCGCTCATTTTTACCGTACAAGAGGCCAAAGGCTTGGAATACGAAAATGTGATTTTATACCAATTTATCAGCGATGAATCGAGTTATCGAGAAATCTGTAAAGGTGTTGGCCGCGACTTTATTCATCAAGATCATGTGTACGCACGTGTCAAAGATAAAACGAATAAAGATCTCGAAATTTATAAATTTTATGTCAATGCGTTGTACGTTGCGATCACCCGCGCCATCAAAAATGTGTATTTGCTTGAAAACGATGTGAAAGCACCGCTATTACAATTACTGGATATCAACGAAATTAAAACAGTAAATTTAGACATTGCCGCGTCCAATAAAGAAGAATGGCAACAAGAAGCGACTCGTTTGGCACAGCAAGGTAAAAAAGAACAAGCCGATGCGATTGAAAATTTGATTTTACGCCATAAACCAGTTCCTTGGGAGACATTGACTCAAGAAAAACTCGATACATGCTTGGAACAACTCAATCAAACACCGACCAAAACCAGCAAACAAGACAATATTCGTTTATTGAACTATGCGATCTTGTACCATCGAAATGACATTCTGCATCGCCTGATAGAGCTAAATTTTAAAGCGGCGAGAAACTTGAAACATGCGCTAAAATGCATGGACGAGCAATTTTTCAGCGCCTACCGTTTTAATAATGATAAGAAATTGCGCCAAGAAATTGATCATTACGGACTTAATTTTCGAGATCCTTTTAACTTCACTCCGTTGATGTGTGCCGTTTATATTGGTAATGCCAAACATGTTAAGACCTTATTAGAGCTAGGTTGCTCATATGAGCTTGTTGACAATCATGGGCGAGATTGTCTGACGATTGCACTGGAGCAAGCATATAAAGATGAGCAATATGTAAAAAAATCGTTTACCGAAATTTACCAACTATTATCAAGCGATCCGTTAAAGTTACGCTATCAAGATAAACTGATTGTTTTATCCAATCACTTGGGGGAGTACTTTTTATTTCGGTTGCTCAAAGCCTTGCAGAGCCTCATGCAATATAAAAAAGAAATGAATCATAAAAAAACCATTTTATTGGATGCAGGCAGCTTAGCTGATATTTTCAAATTATACTCAGCCATACTTCCCCAATATCGAATCAAACAAACCTATATTTCCGGATTATTATCACGCAACGAAGTGGATAGCAATAATCAGTATAATCGAAAATTATTTGTGCGTGTGCGTCGAGGGTATTATCGCTTAAATGACGATATGCTGGAGTATAGAGAATGAACAGTAATGCGTGTGTATTTTGACATTGCCTGAAAATCGCCAACGAACCAAACAATTTATCGTGCGTAAACGGCTGCGCTTGGCTCATACAAAAAGGGGAAATGAAGCATATACGCTGAGCTTACCGACTTAAGCTCAAAGCTCAAAAATCAAATGAATCAGACGCCTGAATTTCATCGAAAAAATTAGAAGATATTTTATTTACGACAAATAAAATAAAAAACCTCAAGGCATTTACCTACCCGAATCTGCACAACATTCTTGACATTCACTAAAAAGTATATATATTATGGCGCATGTGGGAAGTCCTAGAACAAAAAAACCTTGGCAAGACACTTAAAAAAGTGCCAAGGGAAATATTGAAACGCTTTGAGGTTTGGAAGCGAATCGTTGAACTCCAAGGGCCTGAAGGTTTAAAAGCCATCAAGGGTTTTCATGATGAAGCCTTAAAGGGAAATTTAAAAGGCCTGAGATCATCGCGCTTAAGCATACAGTGGCGCGTTACTTACAAACTAGAAAAAAATGTTTACAAAGTTTATGTAGTAGAAATTCATCCACACGATTACTAGAGGTAAAAATCATGAGCAAAGCCGAATACAAACCCTCAAAAACACACGTTGCCGTCACCCCGGGCGAAAGCTTACGCATCATTCGAGAGCTACAAGGTCTTAGCCAATCAGCACTCGCTGAAAAAACCGGCTTGTCGCAACCGAACATCTCAGCACTAGAAAACGGGACAAGTCAACTTGGCCGCGACCGCTCCATCACGCTGGCCAAAGCACTGGGTGTACACCCCGCTGTCTTATTATTTCCAGACTTTGATATCCATCAGGCAGCCTAAAAATCGACTTTATTTACGACAAATAAAATAAAAAATCTCAGAGCCTTCATTCGCGCCATCCTGCTCCGGATCATCAACATACACCTCCGGAAATATCGCAAGCAAAGCTTCTCGAATCAACTCAAAAGGGTAGGCCACTTGCTTGACCGTCACATCGTACACCGGCGGCGCATCTTTGCGACGAAAACGTGAAAACCCACGCGCGCGCCAAATACTGTGATCACCGGTTTCGCTCATTTGAATCTCGCCCATACTGATATGGCCAAAACGTTTAATGATCAGCGGTGAATTGAGCACTATATTGTACAAACCGGTTTCAGACATCACATCAAACACCAGCACACCACCAGGCTTTAAATGTGCGAGCGCGGTTTGAAACATCTCACACCATTGATCAAAACCGAGCACGTGGTTCAAGGAAGCGTACAAACAAGTGACCACATCGTATTGCTGAGCGAGCTTAAAATCGCACATATTCGCCACATGGAATTGAGATTTCGGCAGCTTCTTTTTCGCCTCTTTAATCATGCCCGGCGAAATATCCAAACCTTCCACGCTGTAGAATTTGCTCAAGCCTTTCACCACCGCACCGGTACCGCACGCCAAGGCGAGCAAGCTTTTGGCCTCAGGGTGATACTGCAACAGCAACTCACGCACATACGCAATCGTTTGCTTTCTAGAGCCATGCACCGTGTCGTAAAAAGGCGCAATGTTGTCGTAATCGGCCATAGTATTAACCCTGATTAAATAATGCCTGGATCGGCGTTGAAAAAAAACTTTCCAAAGGCATACCGTCGCGGCCACCGACTTGTAATACTTTTGCTTTCGGAAACGCTTTGGTAAAAGCAGATAAGCCTTGCATCGCTTTCTTCGCGCGCCCACTTTTCACTTCAATCGCTAGCAATTGCTCGCCGTATTGCAACACGTAATCAACTTCAAAACCACGATCACGCCAATAATAACACCGCACTTGTGCACCCAGGGCACGATTCAGCAAACTCGCCCCCACTGCTGACTCAAGCAAGCGACCCCAGCTTGAAAGATCTTGCCGGTAATCTTGAAACGCTTGGGCTGATTGCGCTGTGATCAAGGCTGTATTAAACACCTGAAACTTTGGGCTCGATGATCTTTGCTTGTATTTTTGTAATGAAAATTTCTCCAAACCCAATAGCAGCCCTGCTCCTTCAAGCAAGTGTAAATAGTGCGATAAGGTTGTGGTATTGCCCGCATCATCGAGCTGACCCAACACTTTTTGATACGACAAAATTTGCCCGCTGTAATCACAACCCAAATGAAACAACTGACGAAGCAACGCTGGCTTGTGAATGCGCTCCATCAGCAAGATATCTTTTGCAATCGCAGGCTCAAGCAAAGCATCCAACACATATTGTCTCCAGCGCGATTCATCTTCAATGAAGACAGCCGCACCCGGGTACCCGCCAAAATAAATATATTGCTCCAAAGTAAAACCAAAAGCCTCACGCATTTCGTCAAATTGCCAGTGACCAATAGCCAAGGACTCAAAACGGCCCGCCAAACTCTCACTCAAACCTCGCTGAAGTAGCAATGGTGCGGAACCCAAAAGAACAATCCGCAAATCAAGCTGATGATAACGATCTTCATCCCAATACTTCTTGATCCACTCAGACCAATCGGGAATCTTTTGAACCTCATCAACCACCAAAAGACAAGGCCCCTGTTGCTGCTCGCACAACAAACGAGCGCGCATCCATTGCTGCTCCAACCAAGTGCTGGTTTGTGAGCCGGGTCCGTCGGCCGAAACGTATAAGGCCGGAAACTCAATGGCCTCTAAAACTTGCTTGACGAGCGTGGTCTTACCCACCTGTCTAGGGCCACAAAGCATCTGAATCAGCGGTGTATCCGCCTCCAAACGACGCTTAATGTCATGAAAAATAGCTCTAATAAACATAGTGTTACGGCATTTTTTACATTTTACTCAATATACTGAGTAAAAATACTCAATATATTGAGAGTTTAGTTTAGGCCGGCGAAAAAAACAAGCGCCAACTGGCGCTTGTCGTTCTGAATATCGCGCTAATGAGAACTACTTCGCTTCTTCGTAACGCTTAATGCTGCCAACGATTTCTTCGTGCGCCGCATCTTTACCGGCCCAACCGTCAACTTTCACCCACTTGCCTTCCTCAAGGTCTTTGTAATGTTCAAAGAAATGCTTAATTGCGTTAAGCAAATTAGGGCACACATCATCGATGCCTTGGATATCACGGTAGTTTGGCGTCAAACCATTGACCGGCACCGCCAACAATTTCGCATCCGGACCGTTTTCATCGCTCATATTCAACACGGCAATGGGGCGGCATTCGATCACCGCACCTGTCATGACTGGCAAAGGCGTCATGACCAACACATCCACCGGATCGCCATCTTCCGACAAGGTATGCGGCACATAACCATAGTTACAAGGGTAAAACATCGGTGTTGATAAAAAACGATCAACAAACATCGCGCCGGTTTCTTTATCCAACTCGTATTTCACCGGTTGGCTTTGTGCCGGAATCTCGATGATCACGTTCACCGCTTCAGGTGCTTTTTTGCCTGGACCCACTAAATCTAAACGCATACGCTGCTCTCTTTTGGTAATAAACTGGCGGCATTATAGCGAGCCTCCAGCAAGCTGACAACAAGGAGGCAAAACCATGCCATCTACAGCGCGCTATTTTGTCTCGGCTATGCTCTTGCGCTGACTGCTCGCCAAAGCAGGGACGAATCCTTCTTGCACGCTGTAGACATTCATTCATTCATCCACACACACCTAAAGCTAAAAAACCCGCTTGGCAGTCAAGCAAAGTTCAGGTAAATTGGCCAGGTTCTGCCGCGCCATTCTAGCAAGGTAAAGTTCAAGCACGTTTTGTTATCCATGTATATACTGTAACCTTTTAAACTGAGACCCAAGCCATGAAACCCTACAGCCTAATCATCGCACTCGCATTGATTGCAAGCTCTGCCCAAGCTGGCCTGATTCGCCACAGCGCAAACAACCCAAAGCAAGTGGTGCCTGTGCTAGCCACACATCCACAAGCGGTTAGCGCAAGCCCAAGCACTGTGGCTATCGGTATGCTGCAAGCGCCGGAAGATGTTTGGATTACGAGCAAAATCAACGGCTATATTAATAGTATCCACTTCCAAGAAGGCGAGCAGGTTAACGCTGGGCAAACGCTGATCACTTTGGATAATACTCAAATCAAAGCGGCGCTCGCCTCTAGCCAAGCCGCGTTTGATGCCGCTCAGAAAAATGAAGCGCGCACCGAAAAACTCGCCCAACACGGCTATGCCTCGAAAGAAGAATTGGATAATGCCCAGAGTGCTTTAGCCAACGCCAAAGCCACACTCGCCTTGGATCAACAAAACCTAGATGACAGCATTTTAAAAGCGCCTTTTTCTGGTACGCTGGGTGCAGCACGCTTAAACGCCGGCGACTACGTAGCCGCAGCCACTCAACTGGTTGAGCTCGTTAACCGCAAACATTTACGCGTGGTCTATCATTTACCCGAGCGCGATTTGGGCAAAGTCGCCATTGGCCAAAACGTATCCGTAAACGCCAAAGCCTTCCCACGTGTGAATTTCAACGCTGTGATTCACTTTATTTCACCTACCGTGAATACAGACACAGGCACTTTCGAAGTGCATGCCGACCTGGATAACGCCGACAACAAACTCGCACCCGGTGAATACGTGACCGTCACTCAAGACTTGGGCGATAAAAAAGAAACGCTCACCGTACCCGAAACCGCTGTGCTCGCTTCTGCCGAAGGGTATTACGTGTTTGTCATCAACGAGGGCAAACTCAGCAAGCAGATCGTCACTATCGGCCAGCATCATCGTAACAGCGTTGTCATTAAAACAGGTCTCAACGCGAAAGACCTGATTGTCAGCGAAGGCGGCGATAATCTTATCAGCGGACAACACGTTAAAGTGACCACGCCATGAAGCTCATCAAACTCTGCATTGAACGTCCTGTTTTATCCATTGTGTTAAGCCTGGTGTTGGTTCTCATTGGCGTGATGGCTTATCACTACTTAGACACGCGCTTTTTCCCTGACTTCCAAGCGAAGAAAATTTACGTGCAAACACAATACCCGGGCGCCAGCGCCAAACTGGTGGAAGTAAACCTCACCACACCACTGGAATCCGCCATCAGCGGTGTGCCTGACATTGACCAAGTCAAATCAAGCAGCACACGCGGCGAAAGCGATATCACCATCACATTGCAAGATGATGCCGATCTTCAAGAAACGGCTAACAAAGTCCGCTCAGCCATTTTTAGCCAGATGAATAATTTACCCAGCACCATCGAAACACCGGACATCCAGGCCGGCTGGACAGGCTTTGAGCTTGCCGACATCGGCTTTATCGACACGCACAAAAAACTCGCCGATGTTCGTGATTACCTTAACCGCTCGATCATTAATCAAGTGCGTGAAGTGCCGGGGGTTGCAGAAATCAGCCTGAGTGGTAGCGCACCGTATGCCATGCGCGTTTGGTTAAAACCCAAAAAAATGGCCGCCCTGAACATTAATATTAACGATGTGCAAACCGCGATCCAAAACAGCAACGTTGAACTACCGGCCGGCGAGATTCGTGGCAGCGCACTGAACTACCCCGTAACCGTGGATACGAAATTAAAAAACGCCGAAGACTTTGGCAATATCGTCATTAAAAATGATAACGGCCAAATCGTGCACCTAAAAGATATTGCCAAGGTTGAGCTCGGCATTGACGACGAGCAAGAAGAGAGCGTCACAATCAACGGTGAGCCGGCCATCTCCATGTCGGTCACACCGAGTGCAGAAGCCAGTCCCATTGATGTCAGCAATGGCCTTCAAAAGAAGCTCGCTGAAATCCAAAAAACATTACCGCCCGGCATGAAAATGGTGGAATTTTTTAATAGCGCACACTTCTTAAAAGCATCTGTCCACGAAGTGTACTTCTCACTTTTCTTTGCCACGCTGTGCGTCATTCTTTCGATTTTCTTATTTTTAGGCTCATGGCGCGCGAGCATCATCCCCATGGTCACCATCCCTGTGTGCATCATGGCAAGCTTTGGCGTTATGCGCTTATGCGGTTTCTCTATTAACGTGATCACTTTGCTCGCCTTGGTACTCGCCATTGGCCTTGTCGTGGACGATGCCATTGTTATGCTAGAAAATATTCACCGCCACATGCAAAACGGCTTAGCGCCCATGTCAGCCGCGATGGTCGGCAGCAAACAAATCACTTACGCGGTGATCGGGATGACGATTTCTTTGGCGGCCGTGTATGCACCCATTGGCCTACTCTCAGGCTTAACTGCGACTATCTTTCGTGAGTTTGCGT
The DNA here is from genome assembly GCA_002796245.1 of Gammaproteobacteria bacterium CG11_big_fil_rev_8_21_14_0_20_46_22. Lineage (NCBI taxonomy): Bacteria > Pseudomonadati > Pseudomonadota > Gammaproteobacteria > Gammaproteobacteria bacterium CG11_big_fil_rev_8_21_14_0_20_46_22. Next base: position 9,274 of record PCWT01000071.1, read on the forward strand.
TCACGCTGGCCGGCGCTGTAATTATTTCAGGGTTTATTGCGCTGACCCTCACGCCGATGATGTGCGCACGCCTTATGCAAGCTAATACCTTAGACACGGGCTTTGCGCAAAAGCTTGAACACATTTTTGAAAGCCTACAACGTTTTCACAAACAAGCCCTCACGGCATTTTTTAAACTGCGCTACCTAATATTGATTATCGTCATTGCCGTGGTCACTGGTGGCTTCGCTCTATTCAAAAGCTTGCCGAGTCAATTTATGCCTGCTGAAGACCTTGGCATACTGCTTGCTGTACTAAATTCACCCAGTGGCGCGAACTTAAAGACCATTAAAGCGCAAGCAGAAAAAGCCTCTGCGATCGCAAAAACCATGTCCGTTATACAGTACCGAACCGCCTGGCTTCAAGACACGCCAGGCGCATTTAATCACTTATTTTTAACGTTAAAACCGTACGATCAACGCAGCATCAGTGCACAAGAAGTGGCCGCCAAAATGAACAAAGCCATGTCGCAGGTGCCCAACTTGAACGCATTCATCTTTGCACCGTCTCCGTTTAGCGGCAGTGGCCACAGTGATCTTCAATTTATGGTATCAAGCTCGGGCAGCTATCAAGACTTGTATCACATTGCCAAAACCATTAAACAATCACTGGCCAAATACCCTGGCTTGAACAACGTGCAATCGGATATGAACTTTAACAGTCAGCAATACAATGTGAGCGTGAACCGTGAGCTGGCTGCTGCACTCAACGTGAATATCGCCGACATCGACCAAGCACTGGCCGTACTACTCGGTGGCAACAACACGACTTACTTTTACCTGCATGGCTATCGCTACCACGTGCGCTTACAAGCCCCGAAAGATTACATCAACTCACCCGGCAATCTGGCTTCGCTTTACATCAGCGGTGCAAACGGTCAGCGTGTACCACTCAAAAGTTTGCTGACCATCACACCGATGATAGCGCAAGCGAGCCTGCCACATTTCAACTACTTGCGCTCTACCGAAATCACCGCGGAACTGAACCCCGGTTATTCCATCGGCCAAGCGATGACATACTTAAACAATACGCTACCGAAGTTGCTACCCAGCAACGCAAGCTTTTCGTACCAAGGTGCGGCGCAGCGCCTGCAAAAATCGCAAGCCTCTACCGCCATGATTTTCGTGCTGGGCTTGGCGTTTATTTACCTCGTGCTTTGCGCCTTGTTTGAAAGTTTCATTTACCCGCTGGTCGTGTTACTCGTTGTGCCCATGGCTTTGTTTGGCGCCATTGCAGGATTGAAGCTCTTTAACGGTTCAATCAATGTGTACACGCAAATCGGTTTGGTCACGCTCATTGGCTTGATCGCCAAACACGGGATTTTGATCACTCAGTTTGCCAACGAGCTTCGCAATGAAGGCATGGCCTTAAAAGAGGCGGTCTTTAAAGCAGCCACTTTGCGACTTCGCCCGATTTTGATGACCACCGCGTCGATGATCTTCGGCGCACTGCCACTCGTTTTCGCCACGGGCGCGAGCAGCAATAGCCGCATTCAAATCGGTATTGTGATTATCTGCGGCTTACTTATCGGTACGATTTTCTCGCTGTTTATCGTACCGATGGCGTATTTTTACTTAGCGAAAATCGCTCGCAAGCCCAAAAAAGCGCGTGTGACACATACCTAAAGCGCGTTAAGATAAAAAACTCGTAATTATTCAGCAAAAATGCTGAATAATTACAAAAACTCGCCTAAAAAATACTGTGAGCAAACTTGGCAGCGCCACTTTTTCCGTTTACGATACACGCATCAGGAGAGGTGCTTATGCCTTATGAATTGATGCTCTGCCTACAAGTCTTATTGGCGTTTTTCTTAGGCTTTTTAATCGGCCTTGAGCGCGAGTACCACCACAGCCCCGCGGGCCTTCGCACTTACGCGGCTGTCTGTTTGGGCGCCTGCGTATTTGGGCTAATTTCCACCCATGCCCAGGGTGATGCCTTTTACAAGAGTGTCGCAGACCCCACGCGTATTGCTGCACAAATTGTCTCAGGCATTGGTTTTTTAGGCGCCGGCGTGATTTTCAAAGACAACTCTCGCACCAGAGGGCTCACCACCGCGGCCACCATCTGGGCCACTGCGGCTGTTGGCTTGGGCGTGGCGTTTAAGATGTATGCCGTGTCTGCGCTTACCACTTTTCTTATTATTTTTTTACTCATGCTCGCACATTTTCGCTGGTTCCGACGTCTAAAAAGCGCACTCTACAAAGACAATAATACAGAGACAGATACAGAGACAGATACAGAGACAGAAACACGATGAAATACGGCAAACGCTGGTCACTTTTCCACTACACTGTGTATGACGCTAATTATTTTATTAAACTAAAATCATTTTTAGAAAACCCGAAGCGTTACCTAAAGAAACACCCCTTAGCGCAGATGAAAAAAGACAAACCCGCAACGCTTTATGCCTTAGAGTTCAACGATTCGGCTTTTGTGATAAAGCGCTTTCATTTGCGAAGCTTTGGCTACTGGCTTTCTCATTGTTTTAAAAAAACGCGGGCAGAACATTGTTGGCACGCAGCAGAACTGTTTGAAAAATATCACCTACCCACACCGCACCCTGTATTATTACGAGTGAATCATTTTTTAGGCTTACAACTTGGCGGTTATTATGTGTGTGAGTACATTAAAGGTGAGACTTTAGTCGACTACATTGCCCGCACGCGCGATTTTTCCATGATCGACCAAGCGGTAAGCATCATTAAAGCCATGCATGCTCAGAAAATCAGCCACGGCGATTTAAAAGCCACGAACTTTATCCACCGAGATGGCCAGCTGTATTTAATTGATCTTGATGCCGTGAAGAAACGACTCACCGTGTTCGAGCGCTTTCGCCGTAAAGATGTGAATCGCTTCATTAAAAACTGGCGTGATGATAGTGAGATTATGGCTTTAGAAAGTATTCGCAGCCTAGGTTGAAAAATAGACTGGCAATAACCCGGGTTTGCAATGCTTCGCATTTTAACCCAGACTACGTTTTTCTGAGCATGTAGCAACCGTCTTTGCGAGGAGCGAAGCGACCTGGCAATCTCTACGTTAACAACCCAGATTGCCACGCTCACTAGCGTTCGCTCGCAATGACATTAGCGATAAAATGTAGCCTGGATTGAACACCGAAGGAGTGATAATCCGGGGAAATTTAAACCCGGGTTTTCAACGCTGCGCATTTTAACCCAGGCCACACCTAATTAAGCACAATGCGGGCAGCTTTTGTTGTAAACAAACTTCTCGCTTTTCAAATCGTCGTCAGTCAAGGTTTCCAAACACTGCAAGCAATAGTGCTTATCACTCGGCGTTAAATCTTTTTTCACCGCGATACGATCATCAAACACAAAGCACTCCCCATCCCAGTGTTCGCCGCCACATTCTTCAAAATATTTAATAATGCCACCGTCAATTTGATACACATCCTCAAAGCCGGCCTCTATCGCAGCTACCGTGGCTTTTTCACAACGAATACCGCCGGTGCAAAACATCACAACCTTTTTCTTCTTCAATTCATCAGGCAGCATTTTCAGCTTTTCAGGTAACTCGCGAAAATTATCGATGTGTGGGTTATACGCGTTTTTAAACGTGCCAACCTTGAGCTCGTATTCATTGCGCGTATCAAACATCACCACATCACGGCCTTCGTCCAACCATTGCTTAAGCTCTTTAGCTTTTAGGTGGCGCGCTGTTCGCTCTGCAGGGTTCACACCCGGCACGCGCATCATGACGATTTCATCTTTCACACGCACGCGCACTTTGCGAAAAGGAATTGTCTCTGACCAGCTTTCTTTGAAGTCAATATCAGCGAAAGCTTCATCGTCTTTCATCTGGCGCATAAACTGGCGAAGGCTCGCTTCGGAACCTGCAAGTGCAAGGTTCACACCCTCTTTGGCCAATAAAATGGTGCCTTTGATGCCGAGCGCTTGGCAACGCGCACGGTACTTGGCTTGATACACGGCAGGGTCTTCAATCGGCACAAATTGATAGGCCGAAATATTTAAAATCGTTTGCGTCATACTATTCTCCTCCTGGTGCAAACAGGGAAAACGCGCGCATTATCGGTGAAATAGGGTCAAAATGCAAGCTAAGCGCCCGGCCTCGCGACTATCGCTTCAAGGCCTCACGCACACCCCGCCCATAGGCAGGGTCGACTTTATCAAACAGTTGGCATTGTCTTTCTACAATTTCTTGCGGCACACCGGCCATGGCATCGGCAATGTTTGAAAATAACCGGGCCATTTGCTCTTCGTCAAACAATTGGAACAAGGCACGAGGTTGCGTGAAGTCATCCAGCTCCTGACCCGCGCCGTCTTTTTGCGCATAACGATGTGCATCACCTTGCAAAGCCAAGGCAGGCTCTTTGTAACGTGCGTCTTCAAGCGGACCATTCACTGAATTTGGCTCGTAGTACGCGTCGGGTGAACCGCTTTGCTGCCCCATGAAATTCATTTGCCCATCTTTATGGTAGTGATGCACCGGGCATTTAGGCGCATTGACGGGCAAGGCTTCATAGTGCGTGCCCAAACGATAACGATGTGCATCGGCATAGGAAAAAACCCTCGCTTGCAGCATTTTATCCGGCGACCAGGAAATACCTGGCACCACGTTTGACGGCGAGAATGCCGCTTGCTCAATTTCAGCAAAATAATTATCGGGGTTACGATTTAACTCCAGCACACCAATCTCAATCACCGGGTAATCGCTGTGCGGCCATACTTTAGTTAAGTCAAAAGGATTGTACGGTGTTTTGTGCGCATCCGCTTCCGGCATAATTTGCACTTGCACCGTCCATTTCGGATAATCACCCTGTTCGATCGTACCGAATAAACTTTCTTGATAACTTTCTCGCGTTTTACCAATCACCTCACCAGATTCAGCATTCGTAAAATGACGATGACCTTGCTGCGTTTTAAAATGAAATTTCACCCAGAATCGCTCGCCCGCCTCGTTAATCAAGGAGTAGGTGTGCGAACCGTAACCGTTCATGTGCATGGGTGAAGCGGGTATGCCTCGATCAGACATTAAAATAGTCACCTGATGCAAAGACTCTGGCGATAAAGACCAAAAATCCCACATGGCTTTGGGTGAGCGTAAATTCGTTTTAGGGTGGCGTTTTTGTGTGTGAATAAAATCGGGAAACTTATACGGATCACGAACAAAAAACACGGGCGTGTTGTTCCCCACCAAATCCCAATTGCCCTCTTCTGTGTAAAACTTTAAAGCAAAGCCGCGCACATCGCGCTCAGCATCCGCCGCGCCCAACTCGCCGGCTACGGTTGAAAAGCGCGCCAGCATCGGCGTCTGGCTACCTGGCTGCAGCACTTTCGCTTTGGTGTACTGTGAAATATCACCCGTAATTTTCAAGGTACCATAGGCACCCCAACCTTTCGCATGTACCACACGCTCAGGAATGCGCTCACGATTTTGATGCGCAAGCTTTTCAATCAACTGATAATCTTGCAATAAAACGGGGCCTCGTTCACCGGCAGTGAGTGAGTTTTGATTATCGCCAATCGGCGCACCGGCTGTTGTGGTAAGCTGAGGTTTTTTTGTCATAATCACATTCCCTGGTTAGTCGACAATGCTTTGCAGTATCGCATAATTTTTAGCTAGCACAAAGCAGACGAAGAAACCCTTGCCACAGCAGCCAAGCTCATTTATCCTCTAACTTCCTTTTCTTCATTTCCCAACGAATTATGAATTATGCTAACGTCAAAAGCCGCGTGCTTTTGGGTGTCTGCGCGCATGCCGTCACCGTCGAAATCCATCTCACACCGGGTATTCCACGCTTTACCATCGTGGGCTTGCCGGAAACAGCCGTTCGCGAAAGCAAAGATCGTGTACTCAGTGCGCTCAACACCTGCGGCTTCAAACTGCCCGCTAAAAAAATTACTGTAAACTTAGCGCCCGCGGACTTACCCAAACAAGGCAGCCACTTCGACCTGGCCATCGCGCTGGGTATTTTAGCGGCCAATGAACAATTACCCCAAGCAGAGCTCGATCAATACGAATTCATTGGCGAGCTTTCGCTAAGCGGCGAACTCAAATTGCGTGACAATATGCTCGCGATTGCACTGGCCCACAAAGAAAACTTACCGATGATTTTACCCAGCACTGACGACCCTTCTGGCATTGTCTCTCGCTCCACCCTTTATGGTGCGGACCATCTAAACGCCGTGATCGCTCATTTAAAAAAACAAGCCACGCTTTCGCGCCTAGAAACACACAACACTTTGCTCGACACACCGCACGCGCTCGACATCATTAACATCAAAGGTCAAAGTCAGGCCAAACATGCGCTAATGCTTGCCGCGGCTGGCGGGCATAGTTTGTTAATGTCTGGTCCGCCCGGCACCGGCAAAACCATGCTGGCAAGCCATCTTGCCTCTATCCTGCCGCCCATGAAAAAAGACGAAGCCATAGAAAGCGCCATTGTTCGACTGCTTCATCACAACGTATTCGACAACAAAAGCGCTTGGCAGCGCCCCTTTCGCTCACCCCACCACAGCGCATCACACATTGCCTTGGTCGGCGGCGGCAATCCACCACGACCGGGCGAAGTGTCATTAGCACACTTAGGCATTTTATTTTTAGATGAGTTGCCAGAGTTTACGCGCGCCACCATTAACGCCTTACGGCAACCCATTGAAGACGGGCGTATTACGATTGCACGCGCCTCCCACAGCGTGGATTTTCCTGCGCGCTTTCAGTTGATTGCCGCCATGAACCCTTGCCCTTGTGGTTATTACAATGACCCTGAGCATGAGTGTCGCTGCACGCCTGCGCAAATACAAAATTATCTGGCTAAAATTTCTGGGCCAATACTGGATCGTATCGACATGCAAATTCACGTGCCACGTATTTCCATCGATGAGCTCAATGCGACCGAAACTGATACATTGGGTCACAGTGTTTATATCCGCGAACAAGTGGTGAAAGTTCGTGAAAAGCAGCTTTCACGACAAGGTAAAATTAACGCACAACTCAACGGCGAAGAACTCAATAGTATTACCGTGTTTAACGTAGAGGCCAAACACACACTCGACGAAGCCGCTAAACGATTTAAGCTATCGATTCGTTCGTACCATCGCGTCATGCGTGTGGCTCGCACCATCGCCGATTGGCAGAGCCAAGATACCGTATCTAAAGCGCATGTATTACAAGCTTTATCGTATCGACTATTAAACACGGTGTTTTGATCGGCTTTTGTTGGGGTATGTAGCAAGCCTGGATTAAGCCTCGTCGTAGCGAATGCGAAGACGGGTGATAATCCGGGAAAACTTAAACCCGGGTTATCTCTCGCCGTAGCTGCTTCGCAGCGAAGGCGGATCAACCCAGGCTATACAAGACAGGTACGCCAGTAAAAGTTATTCAGAAAAAGGTTTGGAATGCGTTTCGCGAATCGACCAAGCCAGTACAAAGCTGATCACAAATGAAAACAGCATGACTAACATTGCGTGTTGATACGCTTGCAAATTATAGCAATGCACACCGCCGCAGTACTGGCCTTTCCAATAGTGATCCAAAACCCAACCTGAGATCGGCTGCATGATCGCTCCACTAAAGACCGTCACCATGGACACAATACTGACCGATGTCCCAGTGATCACGGTGGGATTACTTTCAGCGGCCACAGGATAACCAATCACCTGGCTTGACGTGATAAAGCCGAGCAAAAAGAACATGATGATCAGCATGTCATAAGACAAACTTGGAATATAAATAATCGCCGCCATGATAAAAAAGGAAATCGCTGCGCCATAGAGCATCGGCTTACGACGGTTTTTAATTTTATCCGATACCATGCCAACCAAGGGTGAGCCAAAAATCGTACCGAAATACAGCATACCCACAATACTTGCTGCTTGGACTGCCGTAAAATGGTGGACCTGGGTTAAAAATAAACTGCCCCAAAGTGCGCCCATGATATAAATGGGTAAATTCATCAAACAAGTATAAAACGCAGCTTTCCAGTTTTGTGGGTTTTTCAACACACCGCCAATGCACTGCATCAGCCCCATCTCTTTAATCTGCTGCCTTTCGCTCATGGCGATGTGATCGTGGCCATCTGGACGATCTTTAATCACTAACCAAATCCATACCGTCAACACCACACCCAACAAACCATTGAGCAACATGGCATTACGCCAATGCATATGCTCAAGTAACATCGCCATCGGTGCCTGCGCCAACCAGCCCCCAATCATCGCCATGGTCACCAATACACCCGTCAGCAATGCCATACGACTTGGCGGGAACCAGCGTGAAGCCAAACGCACACCGCTTAAAAAACAAAACGCGCCGCCCAAACCCACGAAAAAACGGCTCACACCCGCTTCCCACACATTGGCTGAAATAGCAAAACCAATGGTGCCCAAGGTGCACAACACCATCGCCACCAAAATCAACTTTCGCGTGGAATAACGATCCAAGAGGTTACCTGCCACAAATAAAAAGCAGGCGTTGGCATAGAAGTACGTTGAAGACAAATTACCCAGCTGATGCGCACTTAAAGAGAAGGTGCGCATCACACTGGTATTAAGCGAACCAAAGATATTAAGCTGGATAAACTCATAGAAAAACAGCAAACCGCCGGACAAACATACCACCCAAGGAATCAAGGGATGGTAACGATCGTCTAAACGTTCTAGGGCGGAAGTGATTAAGGCCATAAGGATCTCGCAAGTCAACGTCAGGGCGTATTATACCCAACTTGCGAGATCCTGAAAGGCTTTAGGGTCTGCTTACAATTTATTTTTACGCTGCACACTGAATTTTAAACAGACCCTACTGACCACCAAAGGGATGATGATGATTAGGTTGTACAACATTTTGACAACGCGTCTCTTTGATAAAGAAAAGCGTCAACACAATGCCCGCGACAAAAATCCAAGGGATCACTGACATAGCGTGCTGATAGGCTGCAGCCGCGTAGACGGGCGCCCCATGAAGCATGGCATGATTCCAGTGCCAACCGAGCATATGGCCGACCAATGGCTGAAAAATGACCGCGCCTAAGATCACCGCCATGTTATTGAAGCCCGATGCTGTGCCCATGGTGTAAGCGGGGTTGATATCGCGCACCAAGCCGAAGGTCACAGACTGTGCACCTGCTGCAAAACCCAACAAAAACACGCAAACATAGGCCACACTTAAACTGACATCGTGCATAAAAAACAAAACGCCCGTGCCTGCCAGCCCCAAAATTGAAGAGGCTAATAGAGGAATACGGCGACTTTGAATTTTATCGGACCACCAGCCAATTAACGGTGAGCTGATGGCCACACCAATCCAGAGCACAGAAATCATGCCTGAAGCTTGCTCAGCCGAGATATTGAACACGGTTTGCGCATAGTGCACACCCCAGAGCGTGCCGAAAATAGCCACGGCCGTCCAACAGGTAAAACCATAAGCGCCGATATACCAACTTTGCGGATGGCTTAGCACCACTTTCAAACGCTTCCACTCCATGCCTAAGTGCTTGCGCTCTGGCGCGCGCTTGTGCGCCAAGGGTTTGCGACCAGGGGCATAGTCACGAATAAACAACCACATCATCGCCGCCATCACCAAACCCAACCAAAAGAAAAACTCAACAGCACTGCGCCAGCCGTAGGCGTGCATCGCCCAACTCAGAGGCTTTTCACCGGCAATCGCGCCAAGTGCGCCCAAGAACTGTGTCGCACCGGTGAGCATGGCGAATTGTTTTGGCGGACACCAGCGACTGATTAACACCAAAATACTGACGTAGACAAAGGCCGAACCAAAACCCATCATGGCGCGCGCAATACCCGCCAACCACAAACTGTGCGTGTGGGAGAAAACCAAACAACCAAAGGCACAAATGATCATCATAAGGCTCAACAATAAACGCGGGCCAAAACGATCCACCAACAAACCCGCAGGGATTTGCATCGGCGTGTAAACATAAAAAAAGCAAGCCGCTAAAGCACCTAAGCCAAACGATTGGATATGAAACGACGCCATCAGCTCATTGGTCATGACGCTTGGCGCGACACGAATCGCAAATTCAAACAGATAAAAGCTGGCCGCTAAGGCACAAATAAAATAAGGAAAAAAAGCATAGCGCGCCAAAGAACGATAAAAATGACCCAACATACGACCCCTTTTGATTGTGCTTTTTTAAGCGTTGCCAGAGTGTAACAAGCTTCTTTCAGGAAATCGAGCGCTCTAGATGTGCGCAAAAAACATGCAGGAAAATCGCCGGCCACTGCTTTTTCTTCGTGTTCACGCCTGTCTGTGGACTGGATTGAACGCCGATAGCATAGCAATCCTAGAGGAATATCAACCCGGGTTATCGCTAATGTCAATTGCGAGCGAACGGTAGTGAACGCGGCAATCTGGCTCATTAAGGCGGAGATTGCCGCGTCGCTACGCTCCTCGCAAAGACGTAAAAATTGACACCGCCTTAAAATGGCAACGCCAGGCGTAGTCATATTTGAACGAGTCGTCATAATGCAAGAAACCCAAATGGCTAAGAGAAGCGTAGCCAAATGTGACGAGACGACGGAGTTTATATTCACATAAATGAGTAAGTCGAGGAACATTTAGCATAGCTTATCAACGCCAGTTGGGTTTCGGCTAGCACGCTAAGCAGAGAGCTTGAGGAGTTCCCAATAGCGCAGATAAAGATGTGTCGCCTTGCCCACATCCCCTTCAAATTCGGCGTGCTTGAAAATCCAGGCGGGCGGGTTGAGGATAGGATTATCACGATCTTCTTTTGGCATCTGTTGCACGGCTTTTTCATTCGGTGTTGAATAACCTAAAGACAAGCTGATCATTTTCGCGATTTTAGGCTGAAGCAAGAAGTTTACAAAGGCATAAGCATTCGACTTGTGCGGCGCATTGGCAGAAATCGCCATGCAATCCACCCACAAGTTCACGCCATCGTGCGGATAAATAAAATGCAAATGCGGGTTGATACGCATGATGTTATACGCATCACCACTATCAATCACGCCGACGGTTGCATCTTCATCCAAATAAATCGGTTGCGTGCCGGCACTATTAAACAGCTTTACATTGGGCAACAGCGCTTTCATTTTCAAATAGGCTTGGCGAATTTTCTCAGGGTCTTGTTCGTTAATCGAATACCCCATCGTGCGAAGACCAATCGCAAACACATCTCGTTCATCATTGGTCAACAAAAGCTGGCCTCGAAAACGCTTTTGCCACAAATCGGTCCAATTTTTAATAGAGTGCGGGTCGTAGTATTTATCGTTAACAATAATACTCGTAGAACCCCAATCATACGGCAAGCTGTACTCATTAGCGGGGTCAAACGAGCGATTCAACAAACGTGGGTTTAAGTTTTGCATACCCGACAGCTGGCTATGATCCAGCTTCAATAGCAAGCCGGCTTTGGCCATACGCTGAATATAATAGGAAGATGGAAACACCACATCATACCCGGCTTGCGGATCAGCTTTTAACTTAATGAATAAATCTTGGTTGCTATCAAAGGTTGCATAGTTTACATGAATACCCGTTTGCGCTTCAAAAAGCTTGATCACCTTGGGCGGCAAGTAATCGGCCCAATTGTAGACATTCACAACCTGCTGCGCTTTTGCAAGCGACAAAGCACCAAGTAATAACAATAATGCACGAACCCTCATGGCTTCTTCCTCAAAAACCATTGACCTGCGAGTGCTGCAATGCAGGTGATCAACAAAATCATGCTACACAAGGCGTTAATTTCGGGGGTTACACCGAGCTTCACCTGAGAGAAAATGTATAAGGGTAAAATTTGATAACTTGGGCCGCTGACAAAAAAGCTGATCACCACATCGTCAAAGGACATCGTAAAACTTAAAAACCAAGCCGCCACAATGGCGGGCATCAACAAGGGCAACATGATCTTTTTAAAAATCGTGATATCTTCTGCGCCCAAATCACGCGCGGCCTCAAATAAGTTTTTGTCTAAGGTAATAATACGCCCGTAAACCACCACAAACACAAAAGGCAAACAAAAGGTGATATGCGCTATCAGCAAGCTGAAAAAGCCCAGCGTTAAATCAAAGAAGTGATAAAGCAATAACAAGGCAATACCAATAATTAAATCCGGCACAATGATCATGGCCATGATCAAGGCATGCAAACCCTGGCGCCCAATAAAGCGATATTTAAACACAGCCACTGCGCCCAACGCCCCAATACACACCGCCACAGTCGACGCAAAAGTGCTAATTAACAAAGAATGGTATGCGATGGTTTGCAAATCCGTGTCCTGAAACAACTCTTTGTACCAAGTCCAGGTAAAACCATGCCACAAGCCTGAGTAGGTTGTGTGATTAAATGAAAAAACCACCAGCACGATGATAGGCAAATATAAAAACGCAAAAACTAAGCTCATGTAGGCCGGCTGCCAAAGACGCTTCATACAAAGAGCCCCGCATTTTTACGCTGATGACGAAGACGATACAAACCAATCATCAAAAGCAAGAAGAGCAGCAGCAAGGTGCTCATGGCTGCACCCAAAGGCCAATTGCTGCCGTCTAAAAATTGGTACTTAATGAGATTGCCCAATAAGAAACTTTTCGCCCCACCCAACACTTCAGGAATATAGAACAAAGTGATCGAGGGCAAAAATACCAACAATACGCCGGAGACGATGCCGGGCATGCTCACAGGCAACACCACTTTAGAAAACGATGTCCAAGGTGTGGCGCCAAGATCTCGCGCAGCCTCCACCAAGCGCCAATCAAACTTTTCAAGATTCGCATACAAAGGCAAAATCATAAACGGCAAAAGCGTATAAACCAGACCAATCTCTACCGCAACAGGCGTGTATAAAATTTGAAGCGGGGCGTGAATGATGTGTAGCGCGATTAAACAATGATTCAACAAACCCTTAGCCTTAATGATCGTCATCATGGCATAGGTTCGAATTAAAGAACTGGTCCAGAACGGCACCATGATCAACAACAGCGACAACGCCCGGTATTTCGAGGGCATTTTGGCCATCGCATAGGCAAAAGGATACGCCACGACTAAACACAAGACGGTGGTAAACACCGCCCAAAGCATAGAATGCAAAAATATGCGGATATATAAATAGTGAAAAGCGTCCACATAATTGTGAAGCGTTAAATGCGGCACCACCACTTGCGTGGTTGAAGGTTTGAACAAGCTCAGTAGAAAGGTCAGCAATAAAGGCAGCGCGGCAAAAATCGCCATCCAGACACTGATAAAGCCAATAGCCATGATTTTAAACTGGCGATTGCTCATCTTCATGACAATAAAATCTCTTCCCAACCCAGCTGAAACTCAGCCCAAACCGGCTCACCCACGCGATAGTTCAACTCTTCATCGTCTTCATCAAAAAACTCGCTAGCCTGAATGAGCTCGCCACTTTCCGTGCGAAGACGCAAATCAACCGTTGAGCCTTTATAAATCACATCCTCAACCACCGCCGGAATCATGTGAGCTTTTTCTTCACTGTCGACTTCGGTTCTATCCCACACACTGAAATCTTCAGGGCGAATAAGTACAGAGATCGCCTGCCCTGTTTGCAAAGCGAGCGAACGCTTATTTTTCAAACGGTACGAGCGACCAGCAAAGCTTACATCAAGCTGCTGATCAACGATCCCCTCGATGGTCGCTTCAAAAATATTCGCAGCACCCACAAATCGCGCCACTTGTAAGTTTGCCGGTGTTTCATAAATCTGACGCGGCGTGCCGACTTGTTGCACCAAGCCATCGTGCATCACGACCACACGATCAGAAATCGACAGGGCTTCTTCTTGATCATGCGTCACCAAAATAAACGTGATACCGAGCTGGCGCTGCAAGCGCTTTAATTCAAGCTGCATGTCTAGGCGCAAACGGTAATCCAACGCACTTAAAGGCTCATCGAGCAACAAAACCAAAGGCTCGTTGACCACGGCTCGCGCAATAGCAACGCGCTGCTGCTGTCCGCCACTGAGTTGGTCTGGCTTTCGAGTGGCGAAATGATCTAAGCGTACACTCTTTAAAGCGTCCATCACCCGCCGATCAATTTCATTGCGAGGCACATTTTTGCACGACAAGCCAAAAGCGACATTGTCATAGACTGTCATGTGCGGAAATAAAGCGTAGCTTTGAAAGACGGTGTTCACTCGACGTTTATGAGGCGCCACAGTATTCACAACACGCCCTTCTATGACGATATCACCCTGCGTAGGCTGCTCAAACCCTGCCACCAAACGCAACAAAGTAGTCTTACCGCAACCTGAGGGGCCTAAAATGGTAATGAATTCGCCGGCTTCGACCGTGAGTGAAACGTTATCAAGAATCGTTTCTTGATCGAAGGCCTTGGATACTGTGCTTAGAGCTAAAACGGGCTGTTTCAAACACAAAGCCTCCGAAAAGTGACCAACAAGACGGGGGATTGTACTGGAGTTGACCAGGCGTGACAACACATGCGCAACATGATTCAATACCGCCATGAATCGACACGGCATTCGACAGCAATACCTAAACGCCTGGCAAAAAGCTCAGCAAGGACAGCCTTTATCCGCCCTGGAAGCCAGCATTGCGGAGGTGATCGCCACTCACCCAGAGTACCACGCAGCGATTGAACAGATTGCCAAAAACCCTGAACAAGATTTTTTTGCAGAGCTTGGCGAAACCAACCCTTTTTTGCACATGGGCTTGCACCTTGGTCTTCGCGAGCAAGTCAGCACCGACAGACCTGCGGGTATTCTCCACATCTACACGAATCTGTGCAGACAGCACAGCCAACATGACGCTGAACATCTCATGATTGAGGTGCTGGCTAAAGCCTTATGGGAAGCAGAGCGTGCCGGCAAGCTGCCCGATGAGGCAGCTTATCTCGACGCATTAAAAGAACTTAGTTAGCGTTAGCCACGTTTGAGCTATTCACACCAGTTTGACTAGCAGGACTTGTCGCCGCGGGTGTAGCGTTTGTGCTTGTTGTTTCAGGTGTCGCAGCTGGCATAGTCGCCGTGTTCTGAGTACCGACAGGCTTTGAGACAGCTTGCATCGCAGCAACTTTATGGTTCACTGCCTGAGGCTTGTGCACCGCCTTTTTTGGTGCGGGCTTAGAGCTGTGCTTTTTCATCATTTTCTTATGCGGATAATGCGTCTTTAGACTGCCGTATTGGCTGGAAGCGTGCACATTAGGGGCCGTTGCAAGCAACCATTGGTTAATACGGTTGACGTCATTGACACTCAAAGTCCCCGCTGCTGCTTTAAGATTAATCAAACTTAAAATGTAATCATAACGATCGTTTGAATAATTTTCTTGGGCTTGGTAAAGATTTTTCTCGGCCTGCAACACATCCAACATGGTTTGCGTACCAACCTTGTAGCCTTCTTCCGTACCCTGCAATGAACTTTGATTTGAAATAATCGCTTGGTAATCAGCCTGCACTTTGCTGATGCCGGACATAGCGCCCAAATAAGACTGGCGCGTTTGATTCAGAATATCGCGATAGTTGTATTCTAACTGCGCCGCCGCCAAACGGTATTGGTCCACATTTTGGTTCACTGTTGCATAAACCTGACCACCTTGAAAAATCGGCATGGTTAAGGTCAAGCCCGCTTGAGCCGTTGTTGTGCGTTGATTGGAATCAGACACGCTAAGATTACGCGTATAATCATTTTCATACGACGCATTCAAGGCCACTGTCGGCATGTGCCCGCCTTCCGCGGCTTTCACATTATAACCTGCCGCGACCAAATCAAACTGGGATGCCTTTAAACTCCAGCTCGATTTCTGCGCTTTCTTCACCCAAGCGTTCATCGTGGATGGCGAGGGCTTTAACAAAGGCAAACGCTTCAAACTTTGAAGCGATGAATAATACACATTCGTGATCGCGCGCAAATTTTCGCGCTGATCTAATAAATTGTTTTCGGCTTGAACGACCTTAGATTTTGAAGAATCGTACTGAGCTTGCGCATTTTCAACGTCAGTTAAGGTTTTAACACCCACATCGTAGCTTTCTTTGGCTTGGCGATATTGGCGATAGAATGCGCGTTTTTCTGATTGAGCCAAGATTAAATCATCGCGCGCGCGCAAGACTTCAAAATACGCAGTTGACGTGCGAACAATCAAATTTTGAATAGCCGCCGTGTACGTCGCAAAAGCTGACTTCTCAGACGCTGAAGCTGACTCCAGCTGTTCCCACTGCGTAAAATTAAACACCGTTTGCGCAACACTTAAGGTGTAGTTTGAATCGCGGCTATCTTGATGAGCTGTAACCGAACCCGGGGTAATGCCGATTGACGAAGAGCCATTTTTAGCCACGGTTTTTTCTCGATCAACCGTGCCCGTTAACGCCAAACTCACTTGCGGCAACAAAGCCGCACGGTTAATCGGCACTTGCTCTCTGGCCGCTTGGTAAGTCGCATACGCTTGTTGAAACGTGGGGTCACTTTTCACGGCCTGATGATACACCTGCACCAAATCAGCCGATTGGGCCAAGCCAATGCTTGTTAAACTTGCTGCGATTAGCGCGGCTGTGAGTGTTCTCATTATTAGCTCCTTAAAAGGAAAATACGGTTTTATTCGGCGAATCCAACACACTATGCACCGAGGTTTCATACAAAACACGCTCTATGATCAGCTGGTTTTCCCCTTTCACGTACAGCGTGGCTTGCATTAAAGGTTCGCAACCGACAATGGCAAACATTCGGCCTTTATCGGACAACTGTGCCAATAAGCTTTCAGGCACCGCAGAGACTGAACCTGTCAAAACGATCACGTCAAAAGGCGCGAACATGGGCGCGCCTTCTAAATCTTTCTGCACGTCCAGTGTCACATTATTAACCGCTAAATTCAACAAAGCTGTCTTGGCTTTCTCAAGCAAGGCGGCATCGGTATCCAAGCTATAAACATGCTTAGAAAGTCTCGCCAGCAAAGCCGTAAGATAGCCTGTGTCAGTACCCAAGACCAACACCGTTTCATCAGACTTAGCAGAAACTGCTTGTAATAATTTGCCCTGCTCTTTGGGCGCGAGCATCAAACGACCATGCCCCACAGGCGCCTCAAGATCCGCGTAAGCAAAGGCGCTGTATTCAGGGGGAAAGAAAGCATCACGAGGGATTTGAGCCATCAAATCTAGAATGGTGTCATCATACACACCCCAAGCTCGGACTTGTTGTTTGACCATTTGATCGCGAGCCGCTGCTCTATCAGTACTCACACAGACCTCTATTCAGGATTCTTCAAAGCCTTACAGTATAGAGCTTTCGTTTATATTATCAATTTGAAAAATAGACGATGTTAGGGCGAGTCCCTAGGCGCTGGCGCCGTCCATGAGAATGATGGTTCGAGGCGTGGTTTGTTCAAAATTCAAACGAACAAGCTGATCACTGGTAAAACCAGCTTCGTAAAAACGAGTGTTGTCATCGTAATAAAGCGACTGAAAGTGCGCCCGTGAGAAATCCGCCCAATGGCACTGTGCACCGGATAAATCCAGACCATCAATATCCAAACCAGAGAAATCGGCGTGGCGAAAATTGAGGTTTCTGGCCGATAGGCCCGCTAAGCTTGGCAAATACCCTTGATCTTCGAGCAAGCGATCCAGGCGAAAATGACGAGAGCCGTTTACCAGAGGACGATACAATGGGTCGTCTAAGCTATTAATATAGAGTGCCAAGAAAGCTTTTTGCGTGATTTTGCGCCGCTGTCCCATAAAGACTTTACCCCTAAAAGCCCGGCAACTCCCTGCCAGCCTACATCCTTGTAGAAATACAGTATCAAAGAGATTGAACAAACGCAAGGGGCACAGTTTATCGCAGCGATTTAGATTGAGAGAGATGCCTTTAAGGCGCTTCTCGACATTCAAGTCGCCAAGAGAAACGCAGCAAAATTTGACGAAAAAGCGGCATTTATAGTGAATCAATGGGCATTTCGAGAAAGGCCCTTAAACCGTCATAAGGTGCTTGCGATAGTACTTCAGCTCATCAATCGAATCTAAAATATCCGACAAAGCCAAGTGCTTGGATTTTTTCTGCACACCTTTATAGACCGACGGTGCCCAGCGAATCGCCAACTCTTTAAGTGTCGACACATCCAGATGGCGATAGTGAAAGTAGGCTTCAAGCTCAGGCATGTATTTATTCAGGAAACGTCGATCCTGGCAAATCGTATTACCGCACATGGGCGATTTACCTTTGGGCACATAACGACGCAAAAACTCTAGGGTCATTTGCTCGGCTTCTTGCGCGCAGGTGCGACTATGCTTCACACGATCCACCAAACCCGAACGCGTATGGTGTTTCGTGTTCCAATCATCCATACCCGCAAGCTTGGCATCAGACTGTTTAATGGCAATGACCGGGCCTTCAGCCAAGACGTTCAACTGCGCATCAGTCACCACCGTCGCGATTTCAATGATCACATCACGCTTGGGGTCTAAGCCCGTCATTTCCAAGTCGATCCAAATCAAGTTATCTTTTTTCTTCATTATTTTTTCGCCACAAATTTTGATTCTGTACCTTTACGCAAACGGTCAATGTTTTCACGGTGACGCCAGATAATCATCAAAGCAATCAAAGCCAAGCCTGGTGCGTAATACAATTGATGCGTTAAGAATAAGCACAATACCGGCGCCAACACGGCTGCAACCAAAGACGCCACAGAGGCATAGCGAAGTATCGCCACCAGCGCGAGCCAGACCAAGGCACACACCACACCCAGCGTTAGCGAAACACCAAAGTACACACCGATTGCGGTGGCCACACCCTTACCGCCTTTGAATTTAAAAAAGATCGGGTACATATGGCCCAACACGGCCGCAAGACCGACCAAGCCCAACGCCACACCGTGCACCTCTAGTGTTAAACCCACAATAATCGCGACAAATCCTTTGAGCGCATCACCCACCAAGGTCATGACCGCATAGGTTTTACCGGCCACACGCAAGATGTTCGACGCGCCGGGATTACCCGAGCCTTGCGTACGTGGATCAGGCAAGCCCGCGGACTTGCACACGATGATGGCGCAAGACACCGAACCGATAAGATACGCAGCGATAAGTGCGACGATGAGGAGCAACATGGTGTATTCCTTAAAATTAAATCTGAGAATCATCGTACTAGAGAACTTGCCTGTGCTCAAGATTGGCTGCGAGCGCAATTTGGCGAGGGATTTTCTTTGTTGGGGCTTCTAGAGGCATGGATGCCGTAAGAGAGCGGCCAGGATGGCGAAAAGCGTCCTTAATTTTTGCCAATTTTGCTTGGTTTGCAGCCCAGCGACGACTTTAGGGACACGCCCTAGAGAAAATCGCGACGTGCAAAGACATCAAGAGCCAAATCGTGATCTTTCTCACCCCGCAACAAACGCTGGCAACCGGCATAAGCAATCATCGCTGCGTTATCGGTGCAAAACGCCATGGGCGGGTAAAACACTTGAATACCTTGCGCATCCAAGCGTGAAAAATAGGCTCGCAAACGAGCGTTCGCACTCACGCCACCCGAAACGATCACGCGTTTTAAGCCTGTGGCTTTTAAGGCCCGCTCGGTTTTTAAAAACAAGGTGTCAACCACCGCTTCTTGAAACGAAGCCGCGATATCGGCTCGAGTGGTTTCATCGAGCGCGCCGCATTTTTTCACGGTGTGCAATACACTGGTTTTTAAGCCGCTGAAACTAAAATCCAAACCCGGTCTGTCACACATCGGCCGTGGAAACGCAAAACGGCTTGCATCGCCCTTCATCGCTAAACGCGCAAGCTCCGGCCCACCCGGGTATGGCAAGCCCAACAGCTTGGCGGTTTTATCAAAGGCTTCGCCTGCTGCGTCATCAATCGATTCACCCAACAGCGTATATTCACCCAAGCCTTTTACGGAAGCGAGCAAGGTGTGACCACCTGAAACCAATAGCGCTAAAAAAGGAAAGTCTGGTTTTTCATCGGCCAACATGGGTGCCAGCAAATGCCCTTCCATGTGATGAATACCCAAGCTTGGAATATTGAGCGAATAAGCCAGAGCCTTCGCCCACATTGCGCCAGTCATCACCGCGCCGATTAAACCAGGGCCCGCCGTGTAAGCGACAGCATTAATATCCAGCAACTCACAACCCGCATGATCCAGCGCATCTTCGACCAAGGGCAATAATTTTTCCACATGCTCACGCGAGGCCAACTCCGGCACTACGCCGCTAAAGTCTCTGTGCAAAGGAATTTGCGAATAAATTTCGCTGGATAACAAACCGCGCGCGCTATCGTAAACCGCAACCGCGGTTTCATCGCACGACGACTCGATGGCTAAAACTTTCACAACAACGCCCAGAGAGTTAAAACGGCGATACTACACGGATCAGACAGTAGCAGCAACGCGACGAGTAGCTTCGGGGTGCGATTAAAAGTGTAGGTTTTCATGCCGCTTTTCTTTCTTCCCAATAATCATTCCACTGTCCATTGGCGCGATTGACTCTAAGTGCG
>PCWT01000072.1 GCA_002796245.1 Gammaproteobacteria bacterium CG11_big_fil_rev_8_21_14_0_20_46_22
CTCCTCGCGATGACAGAATCAGCAACTATGCAAAAAGCAGCGTCATTGCGAGCGAACGACAGTGAGCGCGGCAATCTCAAGCGCCAAAAAAAGATCGCCGCGTCGCTTCGCTCCTCGCGATGACGATAAGTAAAGAATCATAAGCCTTTAACCAAGCGGTCAATCGCTTGCAGTTCTTCAAGCAGCTCGCGCAGTTGATGCAAAGGCCAGGAGTTTGGCCCATCACTTAAGGCTTTTTCAGGGTCAGGATGCGTTTCCATAAACAAACCAGAAATACCCACGGCCACCGCCGCACGCGCCAAGGGCGCGATAAACTCGCGCTGACCACCCGAACTCGCACCTTGACCACCGGGCAGTTGCACCGAGTGTGTGGCATCATAGACCACAGGACACTCGCTCTCGCGCATCACCACCAGTGAGCGCATGTCCGACACTAAATTATTGTAGCCAAATGAAACACCGCGCTCACAGACCATGATATTATCATTGCCCGCGGCTTTCATTTTCGCCACCACGTGTTTCATATCCCACGGCGCTAAAAATTGGCCCTTTTTCACATTCACAGGTTTGCCGGTTTGCGCGACACGCTGCATAAAATTCGTTTGACGACACAAAAACGCTGGCGTTTGCAAGACATCGACCACGCTCGCCACTTCATCCAAGGGTGTGTCTTCATGCACATCGGTCACCACAGGCACACCGATGTGTTTTTTCACTTCGCTTAAAATGCGCAAACCTTCTTCAATACCCGGCCCACGAAAACTTTCATGCGAAGAACGATTGGCTTTATCAAAAGACGATTTATAAACAAAGGTGATACCCAAGGCATCTGTCATTTCTTTAAGTGCGCCGGCTGTATCCATCGCCAATTGTTCTGACTCGATGGCACAAGGACCCGCCAGCAAGAAGAAGGGTTGATCTAAACCGATAGTATGGCCGCAAAGTTTCATAATATATTACCTCTATTAAACCACCTCAAACCCGCAAGGCCGGACGATTTCAAACCTGTTATAAAAAACTTCCCCGGGTTATCCTCGCTATGCTCGTCAACCCAGACTACATTTTGTCGCTAATGTCATTGCGAGCGAACGACAGTGAGCGCGGCAATCTATTTCATCAACCTGGAGATTGCTTCGCCGCCCTGCTCCTCGCAAAGACGGTTGCCACTCAAAAAGGCTGGTATATTATTTATGTTTTATCCCTGCCGTCACAAACGCTTCAAACAAGGGATGCCCTCGCCGTGGCGTAGACGTAAACTCAGGATGAAACTGGCACGCATAAAACCAGGGGTGATCCTTAAGCTCAATCGCCTCAACCAAGTTACCATCTTCCGAGCGCGCGCCGACCACCAAGCCTTTGTCTTCCAGCTCGCTAATTAAATACACATTGACTTCATAACGGTGGCGATGGCGTTCTGTAGCCGTTTCGCCGTAAATTTTATGCATCAAGGTGCCTTTCACGCTGTGGCACACTTGCTCACCCAAACGCATGGTGCCGCCTAAATCCGACGTATAGCTGCGTTGCTCCACACGACCATCTGCGCGTATCCATTCTGTGATTAAGCCCACAACAGGGAAATCAGTTTTTGCATCAAATTCCGTGCTGTGCGCTTTTTTACGGCCGCACACATGGCGCGCAAATTCAATCACAGCGACTTGCATGCCTAGACAGATCCCTAAAAATGGCACCTTATGTTCACGCGCATATTGCACCGCCATGATCTTGCCTTCCACACCGCGCTCACCAAAACCGCCAGGAATCAAAATCGCATCATAGCCCGCTAATAGTTTAACACCCTGTTTCTCAACCTGCTCAGAATCGATA
Source organism: Gammaproteobacteria bacterium CG11_big_fil_rev_8_21_14_0_20_46_22 (assembly GCA_002796245.1). Taxonomy (NCBI): domain Bacteria; kingdom Pseudomonadati; phylum Pseudomonadota; class Gammaproteobacteria; species Gammaproteobacteria bacterium CG11_big_fil_rev_8_21_14_0_20_46_22. The sequence continues at coordinate 1,825 of PCWT01000072.1, forward strand.
CCCTCAACCATCACTTTTGTATGCGTGTGAATACCGGCGTGTTTTAAGGCTTCACTTAACGATTTATAGGCGTCTTGATGGTCCATGTATTTACCGACCATCGCGATTTTCACACTCGCCTTAGGATTGGCCTCAGCTTTCAACACTTTTTGCCAGGACGATAAATCGGGCTCAACGGTTTTAAAATGAAAGTGCCTGATGACCAAATCGTCCAAACCTTGCTGGTTCAGCGCGAGCGGCACTTGATACACGCTGGCCACATCTTCCACCGGTATCACCGCGGCTTTTTCAACGTTGGTGAACAAAGCGATTTTTTCACGGTCATGATCACTCAGATGACGATCGCAACGGCATAACAAAACATCCGGTTGAATACCGATAGATCGCAATTCTTTGACCGAGTGTTGCGTGGGTTTGGTTTTAATTTCGCCGGCTGACGGAATAAACGGCACCAAGGTTAAATGCATAAACATGGTGTGCTCGCGACCAAGCTGAATACGCATTTGACGAATCGCTTCCAAAAACGGCAAAGATTCGATATCACCGACGGTGCCGCCAATTTCGACCAACACCACATCCAAACCCGCACCCACCTCCTGGATACGGCGTTTAATTTCATCCGTAATATGGGGAATCACCTGCACCGTGACGCCGAGATAATCGCCACGACGCTCTTTTTGAATCACATCGGCATACACGCGACCACTCGTAAAATTATTACGCTTACTCATGTGCACATTGGTAAAGCGCTCATAATGACCCAAATCTAAATCTGTTTCGCCGCCATCATAAGTGACAAAGACTTCACCGTGCTGAAAAGGGCTCATGGTGCCTGGGTCAACATTAATATAAGGATCAAGCTTCATGATGGTGATTTTTAAACCACGCGCCTCTAATAAAGACGCCAGTGATGCTGCACTAATGCCTTTACCCAAGGATGAAACCACACCACCCGTGATAAAAATATAATGCGCCATGAGTCTTCCGCCTGAATTGAAACGCAGAGGATATCATTTTGCAGCAGAAGAAGGCAAGACACGCTAGCAGGCAAAGGGGCTTTAAAAAAACCTAAAAAAAGCCAAAAAAATCCGTTTGACATCGCTGAAAATACACCTTAAGGTTAGGTGTACATTCATTTATACCATTGATGGGGGAAACATAATGATTGGTAAACTTTGGTTCGTAGTTATTTCTATTTTCGCGTTGGTTATCGCTATTTTGGCGGTTACGTTGTCTCAAGCGTCTATGCGCCCGATCTTCATGATCACAACATTCTTCGACGTCATGATTCCTATCTTGGCTGTTGGCGCGCTAGTTAAGTACTTAGCTTGCTGCAAAAGCCACTGCCATAAAGACTAATCGTCTTTAATGCAGAAACCCCGCTTTAAGCGGGGTTTTTTTATGCGCGAGATTCTAAACGTAACACCCCGGCTTGTCGCGTAAGCTTCGCATTGGCCCACTCGACCACCGGTTTTGCACCGGGCTTAGCACCCAATACATCAGCCAAAATCCGCCGCATAATCGCTTGTGTAGGCATTGGCACCCTCGCACGCGACAACCAATAACGAATCACCAAGGCTTGCTGTTTATCACTTAAACGCTTTAAACGCTCAATATTTAAGCCTTGATCGCACGCTAAGGTTATCAACAAGCTTTCGGCATACTCATCCAGCAAAACTTTTGCCTCTTGAACATGAGACACTGCACGCGAAAGATTAACCAGCGCACCCGGCTGGATATCTGCCAAAGCAGGCATCACCCGGTGACGCAATGCATTACGACGAAAACGCTCGTCATCGTTGCTAGCATCATGACAATACGTCAAACCCTCATCTCGGGCGTAGCTGATGATCGCCTCTCGCGAAACCTGTAATAAAGGCCGAATCAACTCGCCTTGCGCAAAAATTTGCCGATTCGCCATGCTGGCCAAGCCGGCCAAACCTGCGCCGCGCAAAGCCTGAAGTAAGAAAGTCTCGACCTGATCATTTTGATGGTGCGCCAAACATAGAATCTGATCTTTTTTTAGGCAGCGCTCAAAGACCTGATAGCGCGCCTTACGCGCGCAAGCCTCCAAGCTTTCTCCGCCGGCTCGTGTAATCTCAACTCGCTCAGCATACAAACTCACCTTTAGTGTTTTGCAAAGCGCCTCACAAAAAGATTGCCAATCGTCGGCGTCAGCTTGCAAGCCGTGGTGCACATGCACAGCGGAAAGAGAGAGTTGAGGAAAACGTGATCGCAAAGCAGACAAAGCGGACAGCAAAACCACAGAGTCCACGCCACCACTTAAAGCGACAAGCAAAGATGCGCGCGTTAAAGATTGATCTTCAATAAAGCTTGCCAGCGTGTCAGTGATTAACGCCATACGCCATCAATCGTTTATAGCGTTGATCCAATAAATCTGTCGTGGACATTTCCCTGAGTTTTTCAAGCTCCACTTTAAGCAATGAGCAAATCCGTTCGGCCATTTCTTTCGGGTGACGATGCGCCCCTCCCAGCGGCTCTTCGATAATTCCATCGATTAAGCCACCCATTTTGTCCAGCTTGTCTGCTGTCATGCCTAAAGCTTTTGCCGCATCAGCGGAACGCTCCGCACTTTTCCACAAGATCGACGCACAACCTTCGGGTGTGATCACAGAATACGTGCTGTATTGCAGCATAAACAAACGATCTGACACACTCAATGCCAGTGCGCCGCCAGAGCCGCCCTCACCGGTCACGATCGTTAAAATCGGTGTTTTCAGATCCGTCATTTCAAATAGGTTTCTGGCGATGGCTTCACTTTGGTTACGTTCTTCTGCCCCTATTCCAGGATACGCACCAGCGGTATCAACAAACGTAATGATCGGCATAGAAAACTTTTCCGCAAGCTTCATGATACGTAAGGCCTTGCGATAATCTTCAGGTCGCGGCATACCAAAATTACGCCTGAGCTTTTCTTCGGTACGTCGGCCTTTTTGGTGACCCAACACGGCCACGGGCTGACCGTCGAAACGGGCCAAACCCGCCACGATTGAAGGGCCTGCTGAAATGGCACGATCGCCATGCAACTCTTGAAAATCGGTGAACAACATCGGGATATAATCCAATACATACGGGCGCAGAGGATGCCGTGAAAGCTGCACTTTTTGCATGGTGTTAAGATCAGCGAAGATCGACTCGGTCAGCTTGGCCATTTTAGACTCGAGCGCTGCGATTTCTTCTTGGGTCTCACTACGTTGCGTTAAACCGACTTGCTTGAGCTCATCGATTTTCGCCATGAGATCAGCAATCGGTTGTTCAAAATCCAGAAAATTTAAGTGCATAAGTGATCATCCAGCGGTGTAGTGCGAGGGATTGATTATAACGAGAGGCTGGATTAAGAATCAAGCATCGACATTAATGTGTTTTAATGCCCATTTTCTTTAACCAACTCGAAGGCAGATTAAGAGGACATGAGCCGCCAGTATTGTAATAACACGAGTATGTACCGCCTGGGAAACGAGCGCTGTCAGGAATTGTATACGGCGTTGTCATGAAGTAACCCGAAGGTAACCATGTCCCGCTGTTATTTTTCACATAGTACTCACACACCACTTTATGAGTCAGCGGATTAATGGTAGCGAGCCCTCGACCAACGATCGTATTTGCATTGGTTAAATCACTGTACTGTGTCGATTGGTTCAAGTGCGCAGGAAACGTGAACAAACTTGCATCCATCGCAGCTTGAACCGTGAAAGTTTGACTTCCTGACGCCGGCGGCGTGATCGTGATGCCCGACTGACCCTGGCCATTAAAAGCATTATCCACCACAGGGCAAGGGTCAAAACTATCAGTATAAGCAACGACATTAAGTCTAATTGTGACAAAGCCCTGCTGGGCACCCGACGTATTATACTTTGATTCACCCGTTTCTTGACCATAAGCATACGCTTTAATCACATACGTGCCATCAGCCAGATTAGATGGAATAGTTCCTGTAATCTGCCCCGCTGACGTGACCACCAAACCCGTGTCACTACTTCCCGTGTACAAAGGAGAGTTCTGAAAATCTTGTCCATTCACGGTAATTTGTGTCGGATGGGTACTCGTATCAAACACCAAAGGATTTTGATTGTTATTACTGTCGTTATTAAAGTACTGCGTCAAATCAATGGCAGAGCTTAAGGGGTTACCCGTGCCGTGAACTGTAACATTCGCTCCAGGCGTGGTATTTCTGACCGGCAGCCCAATGATTTTAAAGGTGTAGTGCAAAGGTTCACCCAAAGGTCCCTGTGAGACAGCCCTGGGCGTGACCGTCATCGTAAACTGTTGACTCGCTTTGGACTGATAGGCTTTTGGATATAGCAGTTCAGACGATTGAATATTGGGCGAGTCCTGCCTTGCATCGTAGGTCAAGCCTAAACCCGCATTGTTTAATGTGGTCAAGCAAATACTGCTTGTGCCTGGACAAACTGCAATCGAGCTTGAGTCATTTGGGCTAAAATAAAGCTGGTTATTTGGCGTGAAGTATTTACTGAGCGTCAACGCCGTGCTGTCAGCCTCCGGCGTAAATGAGCCTCCCGCATAGAAAGTGTCATTCACAGGAAACTCATTGTTTCGCTTAGGTATCGATTCAACTGTCAAATCAAGCTCAATTCTATCCGAACTCGCCACTGTACCAACATCATTTTTCGGGCGGAAAAAGAGTTTATAGGTACCCGAGGCACTCGCAGGGATCGTACCTGACAACACCATGTTGTTTAACGTTAAGCCCTGACCATTATTGTACAAAGTGGAGCCTGCGCTATTAAACTGAATCAAGCTTGATGAGCCTGGTTGCTGAACCTGTGCATCTTGAGGGTCAATTCTCATTGCACCACTATCCACAGGGTTCACATAATAACCCAAAGGATTGTCGCCCGTGCTTGCGAAGTTCAAACTTAACGTACCGCCCACACTTTGAGAGACAGGGTTCACCGTGGTGCCCGTTCTGATTGGCGCACCCTGCACGCTTAAAGTCAACTGCGGCCCCGCCAGTTGCTGACCGCTTTGATTACCGGGGTTAATGAGCAAACGGTAGCGACCTGGCTGTGCTGCGCCCAAGGTACCACCCAATACCATATTTTGCCAACCGCCGCGGTCTGCGCCATTGCCTGTTAATGTTAAACCTGGCAATAAAGTCGCCATCGGTGTTGGGGCGCCCCAAACGTTACTAGACGGTGCCTCATATTCAACTCGCAATACATTATTGCCAGTACCGCCGGTGGCCAGACTCATTCGGTCATATCGACCGTCAGGGTTACCAAAGAGCGTGTGCAAATCAGTATCGGCCAAGGTATCACCCGCACGAATTGCGCTCAAGGTCGGCAGTTCAGCATTAGGGTCAACTTGCGGCACGCCATCGATATATAAAAGCGGGTCTGGGCCTGCTGTGGCTGCGCCTGTGTTGTTCGACGGTCGAACCGTCAAACGGTAAACACCTAACTGTGCACTCGCGCCAGGGGAGCCCGACAAAATCATATTGCTCCAGCCACCATGGTCATCACCCTCACCGCTTAGCACTAGCCCAGGCATTGCCGTTTCGATCGGCTGATGCGTCTCCCACACGTCAGTAAAAAGGTTTTGATGTTGCGCTATCAAGACATTATTACCGCTGCCCGAAGAAGCCAAAGACATTGTATGACTCGTACCATTGGGGTTACCAAAGGCTGTGTAAAAGTTTATCGCTGAGAGTTGGCCTGTTTGCGTGACATGCGCATCGGCAATGCTCGTGTGATTGTACAGCGGCACACCTTGAAGTGTTAAGATCGGATCAGGGCCTGTACTTGTCGCACCCGAGCTATTGGCTGGGCGGACGAGCAATTTATACTGACCAGACTGGACTGAAGAATCCAGCGCAATGCTACCGCTCAACTCCATATTACGCCAAGTCGTTGAATCATCGCCGCCAGTGAGCGTTAACCCAGGCAATGCTGTACCCAAGGGTGAAGCGTTACTCCACGCACCTGAACTCGGGTCTTGGTACTGCACCATAAGCACGCCATCACTGGCCGTACCTGAAGCGGCTAACCTCATGGGGTCACTTGTGCCATTAGGGTTAGTGAAGTTATTTTCAAACGACACCGTCGATAAGGTATCACCTTTATTGATTGGCGTGATGCTTGGCGTTTGGTTATTCCAAGTGGGCGTGCCCGTCACGATCAATTCAATTTGCGCACCCTCACTGATCGGCGAACTGGGTGTGGTGATGCCAAAGCTATTGGCCATGTGAACCGTGATGAGGTACGCGCCCATTGGCGCACTCGCAGGAATGCTGCCTGACAAGGCCGTGCCATCGACCGTTAAACCGCCCGCCAAGCCCGAATCGGCCAAGGCAGTCGGCGAGCCAAAACTCGACGCGCCCGGCGCTTTGTATTGCACCGCCATTGCATTCAAGCTGCTGGTTTGAAGCGCCATGCTGCCACCGTCGAGCGGGTTATTAAAGTTGGCCGCAAAATCTGCTTGTCCAGAATTGATCGCCGCGCCAGGACTCAAAAATTGATTCGCAGGATTCACACTGCCTGACTTGTACGTTGGCGGGCCTGTGACGACAATTTGTAAAGGCACAGAATCGCTCGCAACGCCTTGTGAATTCGCCACGTGCGTGGTGATATTATAAGTCCCTTCAATCGCTGCGCTATTATTCACACTACCGCTTAAGGCACCGTTACTCACCTGCAAGCTTGCAAGGTTTGATGCCGCCAAAGAACCCGGCAAAGGTGCCGCTTTTGACATTGTGTTCGGCGTATAGGCAACAGCCACCTGTGCGGGTGAGTCCGCATCCAAGCTCAAGTTGCCACTGTGTGGTGGGTTATTGTAATAGCTTGCAAAGTCGACATTACTCATCGCATTACCGATACCGACAATTTGTTTCGTCGGCAAAGCCGGTTTAGCCGTGCCTTGTTTAATTTCAGGTTTGCCACGCACGAATAAGGTCCAACTTGGGCCGGTACTCGCCACGCCCTTATCGTTTTGCGCTCTGGCCGTAATGGTGTAAGTACCTGCAGCGAGATTAGCAGGCAAAGTGCCACCTAGCGTCATATTCTCATAACCCGAACCCGGCGCACCGCCACTTAAGGTTAAGGCGTGTAGGTTTGAGCTCGCCAAATCGGTCGGTGTTGATGGGCTGGTTTGGCCAGGCGCCTGATACACAACATTGAGCACATTGGCGTCGTTATTGAGCAAACGCAAGTCGCCACTGTTCACCGCATTGGCAAAATAACTGCCATTGGCATAATCCGGCTCGTAGTCAACGTCTTGGATTGGCTGACCTGGATCAAGAATTTGTTCCGTTAACGGCAGTGGTTTGCCATCGTAGCCCGGCGCGCCCGGCACGTTACCTACCGTCAACACAAAACTCACCGCATCAGCCGACACACCACGACCATTATTAGCATGCACGTTGATGGTGTAGTCACCCGGTGTCACATCGCTTGGAATTTTACCGCTAATGACTGCCGTACCGCTTTGCACACTCAAGTAATTACCCGCCGTGTGATCTTTAGCCCCCAACGGCGAGTTATCTAAATCCGTGCAGTTGCTTTGGTAGCACACTTGCACTTGCGCAGCATCACTGCCGCTCAACGTTAAATTGCCACTACCCGGTGGATTCACATAGTTCGGCGCATAATCGAGTGACAATGTGTCACCACCATTGCGCGTGATAGCAGGCTTTGTTGGGTCTTGGTTATACACATACGGCTTACCTTCGACATTAATCGTGTACGTTGCCGCATTCGTTGAGCTACCGTAATTGTTTTTTGCGTGAACCGTAAAGCTGTATGTCGCCGCAGGCGCACTCGCAGGAATATTACCCGTTAATTGTGCTGTGTTGCCGGCATTGGCAGCAATCGATAAACCACCAGAGCCGCCCAACGGCGAGCTGGCCAACGCTGAAGCACTGGTACCTTGACAAGCTGTACCATGATTATTCGTGCAGGTCACAGACATATCAGCAGACTGTGTAGCGTCTAGCACAATGGGGCCGCTGTTGCTGGGATTATAAAACACGCTACCACTACCAAAATCCACATTCGCAATTTGCACTGACTGTGCTGGATTAATACTTTGTGAAGCGGGATCTGGATTTGCCAAAAACGTTGGCACACCCGTGGTGTTCGCCACATGAATCACCACACTCGCCGGTGTGTACGCGCGGCCATTGTTAATACCGCTCATGCCATTGTGTGGGTGCGCACTTAAAATATAGTAACCTACCGGTGTATTCGACGGCACGGTGCCACTTAATGTCGCGTTACTGAGAGAAAGCGCCTGTGCTTGACCACTGCCTGCAGCCCCCAAAGCTGAAGCATTTAAAGATTGACCCGATGAAGGATCGCAACTTGCGCCCGCACCTGGACTGGTCGCGCTGTAACACACGGCCATCTCTTGCGCATCTGTGCTGGAAATACCGAGCGTTCCGCTGTCCGGTGGGTTTGCATAAACCGAGCCAAAGTCCACAGACGAGAAAGCATCACCCGCACTGTAACTGGGCACGGTGGGCAGGCTATTGCCATTGGGCACCGGCACACCACGCACCTGCAAATCAAACGTTAGCGGGTTTGAAGCAGTGCCTTGATCGTTGCGCATATGCACGCTGAATCGATACGTCCCGCCCATCGGCACGGCGGAGCTCGACGCAGGAATACTGCCTGTCAACGCTGTAGGCGTTGTCGTGCTCACATGCACACCGCTGCCACCATTGTATAAGCGAGAAGCATTCAACGCTTGTGGCGCACCAAAGCTTGAGGCACCCGGCGCCTGATAAGCGACAGACACCACAGCCGCATCATTGTCAAGCATGCGCATTGCGCCACTATTGTCTGGGTTTTCAAAATAGGTATTTGCACCAAAACTCAACTGACTCGGCACATTCGCACCTGGATCTAGCGGCGTTAAACCGGAAACCGTGCCGCCTTTATACACCGGTGCCCCCGGTTTAGTTTGAACCGTGAACACGGCTTGCGGACCGGTGGTCGACGTGCCCTGATCATTTTTCACTTTAAAGGTAATCGTGTACGTCCCTGCGATCGCATCATTATCTGGAATGTCGCCTTGAAGTTTCATGCCGCTAATCGACAGCGTCTTACCGCTACTAGCAAACAAGGTAGAGTTTTGCAAAGAGGTTGTACCTGCCGGCGTGTTCGGATCTTTAGGCACAAAACTCACCGTCGCGACTGCAGCGCCATCGATACTGCGCGTGCCACTGTTGGGTGGATTGCTAAAGAACTGGTCAGGCGTTGCAGTGGGTGCCAAGTCAACGGTAGTGATAGGTTGACCTACAACGATCGTTTGTGTTTTTTGTGCATCGGGCAAAGCCGCGCCAGTATACGTTGGCAAGCCCGGCAATCCGCCCACCACCACAGTAAAGTTCGCCGCTTGCGCTGAGCTGCCTTCGGTGTTTTTCGCTTTCACGCTAAACACATACGTGCCCGCGGTGATGCCAGTACTCGGCACAGTAC
>PCWT01000073.1:0-17461 GCA_002796245.1 Gammaproteobacteria bacterium CG11_big_fil_rev_8_21_14_0_20_46_22
ACTCCTTCCACGGCATTTTTATTTCCCCTTCAAATGCCTAAAAGTGTAACCTATGTCTCCGGTATAAAGTGTTACCTATGTCTCAAGTCGTACATTAAGAAAAGTCACCCGAAGGGTGATTTTTTTTTAGAGATTCGCAGCGTACGGTTGGATGAGAACCTCCGACAGGTTCGACAAATCTGCAGGAGCAGATTTGAACGCGAAGCGCCCCGTAGGGGCGAGCCCCAGGGATGGGGCGAGTAATCCTTCCGGGCGCGCCAAACACAAAATCCCGTTTTAATTTTCTTCAGAAATGACTTCGGGTTTAAACACCTGGCGGATACGTTACCTAGCTTCGGATGGTTTTGTGTTTCGTCCATCCTAGAATCGAAGCATCTAAAATGATAATCTCTCATTAATTAACTAGGTTAACAAGAGTATCTCAAGGACAATCACATGATCACCGGTATCATGGGCGCCATGCCCGAAGAAATCGAGCTTATCCGCGAACTAATGACAGAAACTGAGTCAGTAGAGCGGGGAAGTCGAACATACTATAAGGGCAAAATTAACGGTGCTGATGCCGTGTTGGTTTTTTCTCGCTGGGGTAAAGTTGCAGCCAGTACCACAGCCACTTCTTTAATTGCTGAATTTAAGGTCGACCGTTTAATTTTTACCGGCGTTGCCGGCGCTGCGGCGCCAGAATTAAACATTGGTGATGTAGTCATTTCAAGCGAGGCCTATCAGCATGATATGGATCCGCGACCACTTTTTCCGAAGCACGAAGTCCCATTAACGGGCATGACTTTCCTGAAAGCCTGTGAAAACTTGGTCGCAGCTGCTAAAAGCGCTTCTGAAGACTTATTGGCTCGCCCTGGAAAAGAGCTTTTAGAAAAATTAGAACACTTTAATATTAAAACTCCGCGTTGTTATTTAGGTGTGATCGCAAGCGGCGACCAATTTATTGCTGACAGCGAAAGAACAGCCGCTATTTTGCACGAGCAACCTGCCACACTGGCTGTTGAGATGGAAGGCGCAGCGGTGGCTCAAGTGTGCCATGATTACAAGATTCCGTTTGTGGTCATTAGAACCATTTCTGATCGCGCCGACCATCAGGCGCACATTGATTTTCCTGCTTTTATTGCTGGGATTGCTAGGCATTATTCCCAGAATATTATTAAGCAGATGTTTGTCTAATTGAAAAGCGATCAATGACCTTTCCTACCCCCCCCCATATTGCGTCACTGCGAAAATTATATAGATATTAGAATCTTCGGGTAATAACTAATATTAATATTATTGTACTTAACTAATTTGATTTTCTTTCGTATCTACTTAATTTATAGTTGACGATTATTTCTACGCGTGAAACAATTAGGAATAACTCGCGCAGCTGGAGATACCAATGGATAACGATAACGACTCACCTTTAAAACGCAATATTGACGCTGTATTGATGCAGGAAAAGGCTAAACGCCAGCGAACCGAGAAGAATATCGAGCGGCTAGAAGCGCAGCTAAAACACGAGCGTAGCCAGCTTGCCGTATCAGACGAGGTAATTAACAGCTTAAACTCGATTATTAATGCTTCTATCAATGGAGGGGCTACTCCTGTACAGGCCGCGCCTAAAACTAGAGAAAATCGTTTTAGGGTTACGCCAGATACCACGCTTGAGTTATTGAAAAAATACAGTAATTCAGAGGGCGCTCAGGCAAAAGAAATTATTAAGGATTACGAGAAGCAGGGCATAAAAACGTATTATAGAAACGTCATTGAACATTTTGATGCCTTGGAGTCTGAAGAGAAAATTTACCAAACAAACCCTGGCGCGCAGCGCGGCAGAAAATACAGGGCGAAATAAAACAAATTATGGAGTAAGAAAGCTACAAGCGGCGAGTGTCTTAATTCGCGCCGCTTGTAGTGGTAGTATGCTAAAGCGAGCCTTGTTGCTGCCGCCTAAGCCAAAACCGCGCGCATTGTAGCACGTCTTTGGGTTTTCTGCACGGTTCTAATTTTTACACATAAGGAGAAAAACTTATGTCAGATAATAGAGAAGGATGGCTGTTTCGCGCTTGTATACGCTGTATTTACAGTCGTATTGAGCTGGTATTAACCTTCTTCAGGTAATGAAAAGGGCCATTTTGCTGGATGTCTAGTGAAATGGCCCGACTGATTGCCGATTGAACTTAAGGAATTAATTTCTTATTTACAAATATTCCCAGTTAAATAATTAATTAACCCCCGCAAATCCCCCAATAAACTCTCCACCACCTCATCAATAAACGGTTTGCTAAAGTGTGGCATCACCACAATATGCGCCATGTGCCCATGTGTTGCTAACTGCCAGTGCTGGATCATGGCTTCAGAGGGGCGAGGAATGACCACCGTGATCGAATGATCGTTTTTCCAAGCTGACACACCGGCATCGTTGAATTTCTTCACTGCATACTGGGCATTATCAAGGCATCGCTTCACTTGTTCAGAGAAACCCGTCTTACCTTGTTGTTGAATGGCGTGCCAAAGAATCAACGGTGTAAAACCATTACGAGAACCGGTGATGGTGCTGTCTAGAATGCGCACATAAGCAATGTTCGGGATCGACTCTTCAATATAAGGAGTGCGCGTTAGCGCAATACCACAAGGCAGGGGCGAACCAATAAACTTATGTCCGCTAATAGCAATACTGTCAATGCCATCTTCAAAATTAAACGGTGGCGGGTTGTCTAAGAAAGGTAAAACCATGCCGCTGAGTGCTGCGTCGGCGTGCAAGTGATAGTCACTGATGTTGGCTTGTAATAAAGCTTCGTGAATGCGGTCTAAGTTGTCGATAGCGCCCGTCATTGTGGTGCCGATATTGACATTGATAATGGCAGGGCGGTCTGCATGGTGTTTGAGTTGCTCTACCAGGCGGTCATAATCGATTTCGCCGTGATCTTGCACGGGGATCTCTCGGTACTCCACGCGAATAAGTTTCGCGATTTTAATAATGCTGTAATGCGTTCTGGCTGAAAAGTACAAGACCGCATTCGGAAAGCGTTTTAAGGCAAGGTTTAGGCCAAATAAGTTGCCTTCTGTGCCACCGCTGGTGATATAACCGCGACAGTCTTGGCCCTTAAGTAGGCCGGCGAAAAAAGCAATCACTTCGCGCTCAAATGCGTGTGTGTTCACTTTGTAATTACTGCCGGCAAAGGGGTCGCCAACATTGTTGATCGAAAAGCTTAGGAAACGAAATAAAGATGAGTAGTCATAATCTAAATTACAAGGGTAACCGCTAAACGTTTTACTGTGTTGAATCAGTTCTTGATGTAATTTCTCAAGTTTTTGCTCTGCATCATCGCTAAGCCTAGTGTTTTTGTTCCTCATTATTTCCATCCCTGTTAACAATCATCGTGAATCTAATCGATGGGGAAGTTGATGTAAAGAGCTTGGCGATGATTAAACCACGGCTGTCCCATTAAAATTCCTGCATTAAAATAGCACTAAGGGTATTTTCACCCCAGCCAGCTTTCTTTTGCAGTCCTTTTAAGCTCATATCTTTTCGGAATTGGGATTTTGCACCTCTTAATAGGTTTAAAACGATATGCCGTATCATCGCCATATTCTCTGGGGCATGGTCTTTGCGCACTCTTGAGAGATCCTCGCCCATAGTCACATCTAAGACCAGAATCTGCCACGTTTTGGTGTAACTCATGATGAGCTGAATAGTTTCACGGCCAATGTCATTAACCAATTCATTACGCGTCAGTGTTTTTTGCAGTAACTCAATAGACTGCTGCAGTTCTTTTATTCCACGCTCAGCAAGTCGTTTTTCGTGTGTCGTATATCCTTTAATAAGATGATCTTTTAATATCTTGGTAGCCAAGTTCTAAACTGTGTCGCTTGAAGTGAATTAATACGATATCCTACTGAAATAATCACATCTAAATTGTAGTGGTCTACTTGATAGACTTTACCATCAGCAGCAGTTGTTGCAATTTTTGCAACAACTGACTTTTTGTTCAATTCCTTTGATTTAAAGATATTAGTTAAATGTCTAGAAACCGATGATTTTTCACGTCCAAAGAGATCCGATAGTTGGTTTAATGAAAGCCAGATAGTATCTTCAGATAAAGTGACATCTAACTCGACCTGCCCATCTTTTGTTTTGTAAATAATAATTTCGCTCATTCGCTGCGAGCCATGGAGAGCCGAAGGCGGAGGCGAGTAGTCCGCGATAGCCTGCGATTTTTCAGTCAGCCCGAAGGGATGTGTAAAAAATCTTTATGCAGGCGTCAAGTCACCTGAGAGCTTGTACGTAGTTTGCAAAGTAAACGTAGTGCAAGTGATGGGGACGGTCGCGGCCTATTAGGTTGTCGCGTTAAGCGCCCGCAGATTTTAGGGGTCACGATGGCCTAAAATCTTTAGCGGGCGTAGCGACTCGCTATACAAATCGCCTTTACAAAAAGCCTATTGATAATAAAGGTTCTGGCACAGATAAAAAATCAGATCAACTTTTGGCAGTCACTTTAAAATTCTTGCGTGAATTTTGCGGGATTGAGTACTCATCAGTGCTCATTCGTACGCATAATATCGTCCATCCTAGAATCGAAGCATCTAAAATGATAATCTCTCATTAATTAACTAGTTTAACAAGAGTATCTCAAGGACAACCACATGATCACCAGTATTATGGGCGCTTTCCAGAAATGCTATACAGCCAAAAAAATCACGCTATTCATTCTGTTATTTTCTCTAATCAATATTTTTCGCGAGGTTTATAATGAGTCATTTAATCAAAGAAGTTTTTATTCATTATGAAGAGGCGAGTAAAATTAGAGGATTGATGCCCTATTTAAACGATATTGATCAGGATAATGCGTTGCTTCAATCAATGCCAGTGTGTGGCGATGTTCTCCGTGAAGCGTTAAGGGAAGAAAAATTAAACTTGATTCAATCATTTAAAGAGAATGACAACGAAGCAGCGTTGTTAATTCGTGGGCTACCTTTGGATAAGACATTACCGCCAACGCCGTATCATGAAAAACTGGCTTTGCAGTCCATGCCATTGGCTGTAGCCGTTAATTTGGGTTTGTATGATTTAATCAGGATCAATCCGGTTTCTTATCGGGGTGAAAATAATGGGCGCCTATTTAGACATGTTATTCCTTCCGAAAAAGGCATGAATGAAAAAAGCTCACATGGCTCTATGTATACATTAGGCATGCATGTGGATAATTGCCATTTGCCTCTATTACCTGAGATAAATAGTAAAAGCTTATCAGCGTCACCTGAATACCTGTCTTTACTTGGCATTCGTTGTGATTTAAACGTTTCAACCAATGTGTCTATTTTGGACGACGCATTAAAATTACTGGATAGTAGTACGATTGAGCAGTTAAAAAAACCTGAGTTTACTTTAAAAATGCCGGATTCGTTCATGAGTGCTAAACAATATGAGCTGCCTATCCTGGTACAGGATGAAAACGAGGTGTATTATTGCCGCTTTGATAAAGAATATACAATACCCAAAACTAGCAGGGCACAGCAGGCGTTTGATAAGTTCGGCGAAGCATTATTATCAAAGAGGGCATTAAATCGTATTTTATTACAATCGGGTGATTTTTTAATTTTCAAAAATCAACGTGTTACCCATGCGCGTAAACGCTTTGTTCCAAGATTTGATGGTACAGATCGATGGTTATTGCGCTTATTTGGGTTGAGTAGCTTGTCTCAGATGACCCCCGTTGATAAAGAAAAGCCTTATTGTATGGTGGCGTAAGCGAATAGGAGCAATGGTGGATTACTTTTATGGTTGGCTAATGATTTTGTTTGCAAGCCTTTTGGGATCGATGATTCCCGGTATCAGTTTTGCTTTGGTGCTGAGAAACACACTGCGTTCTTCCCGTATGACCGGAGTATGGACAGCCTTTGGGTTAGCACTCGGTATGTCAATCTATGCTTTAATTGTCTTGCTCGGTTTGGCAGTGTTGATTTTGCATAATCCCATCTTGGCGAACATTATCCGTTTTGGCGGCGCCATATATCTGGCGTATATTGGCATACAGTGCTTGTTGGCAAAGCATGAACGACGTGATGCAGAAAATGGCTTACCAGCAAGCAAAATGATTAAGCATCATGCTGCTTTTCGCATGGGGTTTTTAACGAATATGTTAAACCCGAAAGTCATATTGTTTTTTTTGGCGTTGTTTACCCAGTTCATTTACCCAGGTATGCCGCTGGTAGTTCAATCCATCTATGGTGCGACTGTCGTTTTAGTGGAATTTTTTTGGTTTTCGTTTGTGGCTATTTTATTAACCCATCCTCAATTAAACCGCTATTTTCAGTCTGTTTCCTGCTGGATTGAGCGTTGTTCGGGTGTAATATTGTTACTGATTAGCTTACGATTGGTGGTTATGCACGCTCTTTGAAGGTATTGCTTAGCCAGACAAGTAGACAAAGACCACCAAAATCTCTCCGGGCGCGCCAATTTAATAGTTACGACATCTATGGTTTGGCGTAGCTGTTATCTAAAAAAGCATCGCTATAAATTAATGCGGAGGGCACGCCGGCTAAAAATGCGGTTGTTTTGAGTTTTTTAGTGGTTGCCTCTGGGCCACAAACATACACTTTTGCTCGTGGATTATTTTTTAACGTATTTAACACTACCTTATCAATAGTACTTTCTTGATGGATGCCGTCGCCGTTAAGCACACAACTTTTATAAGCCAGTTGTTTGTGTTGTTTGGCGAGCTGCTTTAGCTTTTCATCAAGATATAAATCTTCTGCGCAAACACCCCCGTGAATCAGGGTTATTTGACCTTTATGCTGCTGGCGCAATGCATCTCGCACAATAGCCAGTAATGGCGCCAAGCCGGTTCCTGTGCCAGCTAAAACCATAGGGAAACTTTCTTTGCTAGGGTTTGTGTAAAAACAATCGCCCATGGGGCCTTGCAAACAAACGTTGCACCCAGGATGAGCGGTGTTTTTTAGCCAAGCACTCATGACGCCATTGGGCATAAGTTTAATGTGCAAAGCGATATACCCATCTTCTTCTGGCACGTTAGCTATGGAGTAACTACGCCGACAGCCCTCAAAATTAATCAAGTTGAGATATTGCCCGGGTGTCCACAGTGTGGTTTCACTGACAAGTAACGCCAGGCAAATCACGTTTTTATTGAGATATTGGATTTTTTTGATCTGTGCTGGACGTGTAATATCATCAAGCCCAGGTAACGCCAATGAAATATCCTCTTTAGGTTTTGCCAGGCAAGCTAAAAAATAGTTTTTTGCAAGCAGCGTTTCTTTAAGCCCCTTTTGCCAAGATGAATCCATTTCGCCGTCTGTTAATTGCGCCAAGCAAGATTGGCAAATACCAGACTGACAACCACAAGGGTAATCCACCTGATGTCTTTTTAGGCAATCAAGCACCGTTTCATCGGTGTGATTTTCATAGCACTCATCTTGGAACGTAATGCGAAGCATAGGTAACTACCGATCCAAAACATCATCGCGTACACTATTAGCAATAGCAGCCACTTCTTTAATATCGTCCTCGTTTGCGCCGAGCTCACTTAAGGTTTTACCTAAAAGTTCGATAATGACATCCACGTGGCTATCATTTAATCCGCGTTTTAATAGGTGCTTGTGGCCTTCGCGCATATCTTTGCCGGTATAATGGTTTGGGCCACCAAATACCATCGTTAAGAAGCCTTTTTGTTTAACAATTTGCTTATCCATATCAACATCGTCAAAAAAATGACTCACGCGATCATCGCTCAAAACTTTACGGTAAAAGCTATCAACTGCTGCGTTAACACCAGCCTCGCCACCTAATCGTTCATAAAGTGATGCATTCATAGTAAACTCTCCTTAGGGTTAGTAATGACTTAAACATGTATTTCAAATGCATGTTATACTTGGGCAATAGAATTGGCAAGATAATTTGAGAATTTTTTTATGCAATTAACTCAGTTTACAGATTACGCATTACGTACATTAATCTATATCGCAACCAAACAAGAGGTCTGTACCATCACGGAAATTGCCGAAAGCTACCAAATTTCCAGGCATCATTTGGTCAAGGTCGTCCATAAATTAGGGCAATTAGGCTATTTAAAAACTATTCGTGGCAAAAGTGGTGGGCTTGAGCTTAGCAAAACCCCAAGGGAGATTAACTTGGGTGAACTCATTCAAAAAACCGAGCCCAACTTTCGCTTGGTTGAGTGCATTGATAATCCCCAGGGGACATGCTGCATTATTCCTGTTTGCAAACTAAAAAAAGTATTAGAACAGGCCAAGGCACAGTTTTTGGATAATTTGGCACAGTACACATTAGCTGACGTAACGAAAAATCAAAGCAAGCTTGCTGATAAATTAAAAATAATCAAACGGCGCTCTTAGGAAGATCTGATCTGACAGCCTCTAGACTTACGTCTTCTCTCGCATCCTCAGTATTAGAAGCCTGTTCTATTAAGCGTGCGGTATAGTCTCGACGGCAGATATTGCGTCGATACGAAGCCCAGCCATTTAATACCAGGCCCGCAAGCCCTAAAAAAGCCACGGCAAGGATAGGCAAGGTTATACCAGCAAACAGGCAGATCGCTAGGGTGTAGTTTATAATCGATTCTGTGCGCGATAATGCCCTAAAAAGCGCATCAATCATACTTTGAGCTTTTTGTGTTTTAGGGTTGTTTTGAGAAGACAAATCAGTGAGCTTTTTCAGATCGTTTTCCCACCACCGGGTATTGGTATAGGACGTGTATATCGTAATTGCCATTGTGACAAAGCTGACCACCAGCGCGGGGATTTTCGAACTAAACACAATGACGCTGCCTAGCATATTGAGAAGGCTCGCCATACTTGCACCTCTGGCAAGCCCGCGATAAATCGCGTCGATCGCCCTAGGAGCCTGGGTGTGTTTCACGCAGTCACGATGACGAACCTCATCATTGCATTGAGAGTCTGTTAATTGGGTATATAGATGACGACGATGATATGCTCGCTGGTACGAGGTCCACACGATTAAGCCAGTCGCCATGATGCCTAAAATACCCACAAGAATGGGAATGCTCACATCAGCGAGAAGGCAAATTGATAGTGCATAGCTCATCGTAGACTCAGCGCGAGCCAAGCTTCTAAAAAAGGCGTCCAGCATTTTTTGGGCTGTACGCTGTCGAGACGAACGTTTTGACTGATTGTCCGGAGCAACCTCTAAAGGCTTGTTCCACCAGCTAGTGCCGATATACGAGCTGTAAGTTGTTACAGCCATGACAAAAAGACTGGCCGACAACCACGCTGGTGTAGGCATATCAAACTCATAGAGTTGGCTCGATAATTTAAGCAAATTACCCAAGCTCGCACCGCGCGCGAAACCTCGAAATGATGCATCAAAAACTCTTGGCGCAGGCGGCCTACGTTTTTGAAGGCAGCGCGCTCGCGATTCTGTGAAAAACGAAGGCATAAGCTCCCCGCTACTATTTGATCTTATTATTGTTGTTGAGTTGCTAATGTTGGACAAACTCTAACACAACTTGAGCAGGGTAGTAAAAGCCTATTCATTGAGAACCTGGATTTAGGCAATGCGAAGTGGTCAGACTTCAAACAACAAATTGTTCGCTTGTTCTCTCGCCAGCAGTGAAGTGCGAAGCCCTGTTCGCTGTGATTTTTCCAATAATTTCACGCAGTTGACATGCACGTCTTCAAGCTTGTCGTTTAGTGTTTTGTCGGTCAGGATATTCATCATTTTTGCAGCGCACAATACACCACCGGCATTCACGACAAAATCAGGCAGATAGTGAACATGGCGATGCATCAATATACGTTCTGCCGTGTCACTCGCTATCTGATTGTTTTCAGCGCCACAGATTATCCGTGTGTTAACCGTTCTTGCAAAATACTCTGTCACTGTACCCGCCTTGGAGCAGGGGGCAAAAATATCGCTTTGCATACTTATAGCTTCGTCTGGCGTGACAATAGAAAACCCTAGCGTTTTGGATTGTGCCTCTAGTTGCTCAGCATTAATATCAAAGGCAAACACACGCGCTTTTGCATTAAGCAGCTGCTTAATTAAGTGTAGGCCGACTTTACCCACACCTTTAACAACCACTCTTTTTTCTATAAAATTAGCCTCGCCTTCGGTGTGCACAAGCGCCGCCTTCATCCCTTTAAAAATACCGGCGGCTGTATAAAACGCCGTGTCATGCTCATTTTGCTTTTGATTATTTAATCCCACTAAATAGTTTGTATGCTCACTTAAGATTTGAATGTCTTCTTGCGTGCTGCCAAAGTCTAAGGAAGTGATGTAGCGCCCACCCAGTGCATTTAAATGCGTGGCGAAGTCTTTTAAAATTTTATCGCGAATAGGCTGCGCTTCTTTCGGCATGAGTATCACGGCCTTACCACCGCCAAAAGGCAGTCCGGCGTAGGTGGACTTCATGGTCATGGCTTTGGCTAAAGCAATCGCATCCGATAGGGCGTGATCTAAATCAACATAGGTATCGCTGATGCGACAGCCTCCCAGTGCTGGTCCGCGAAGCGTATTGTCGATGGCAATGACGTAATGTGAGCCCAAAGTTTTATTATGATACACATAGAGTTGCTCAAGCTGCTCGGCGCTTAACATGGCATTCCCTTATATATTCAACAGCCTGATATCCTAACATAGTTATGGTTAAAAGCTGACCGGTTTTTGGCGATTTATTATGCGAGGAAGCTGCCACAGAAAAGTCATTGCGCAGAAAAATCAATATGGTAAAGTATCGGCGGGCCAAACTAGGCCCACAAGCTATTTGTATTGGTCACTCGAGAGATTGAAACACTGTGAAAAAACTACGTTCCTTACTATATATTGGTTGCGCAGCAGGGTTGAGCTTACTACTCAGCGCTTGTCACGCAGTGGTCCTTCAACCTAAAGGCTGGGTAGCCACTCAAGAAAAAGAATTGCTGATCGAAGCGGTTTGGCTGATGCTGATTGTGGTCGTGCCAGTGATCCTTTTAACCATTTGGATTGGTTACCGCTACCGTCGTAGCAACGAAAAAGCCAAATACACACCAAACTGGTCGCACAGTAATCTATTGGAATTTATTTGGTGGCTAATTCCTTGCATTATTATCGTCATTCTCGGCACGATGACCTGGATTTACACACACCGACTAGACCCTTACAAAGAACTCTCTCCAAGCGTTACGCAAAACAAAAAACCGATTCAAATTCAAGTCGTGGCTTTACGCTGGCGCTTTTTGTTCATTTATCCTAAAGAGCACATTGCCACGGTTAACCAGGTGATTTTCCCTGCGCACACGCCCGTGGACTTTGTGATCACTGCTGATGCACCGATGAACTCATTCCAAATTCCTGCTTTGGGCGGCCAGATTTACGCGATGAACGGCATGCAAACCAAGCTTCATTTAATTGCGAGCGAAGAGGGCAAGTACCGCGGTGGTTCTGTCAGCTTTAGTGGCGACGGCTTCTCTGGTATGCGCTTCTTTGCTTACGCGACGACGCCGGCAAAATTCCAAGCCTGGGTTAATAAAGTTCGTCGTTCAGCAAAACACTTGACGTGGAACGCTTACAATATGGACTTAGTTCCAGCCAGCCACGACACCGGCGTGATTCACTACGGTACAGTTTCAAACGGTTTATACAAACAAATCATTCAAAAGTTCATGACGCCAAATCGACATAATGTCGACACTAGCGAACTTGGCGTGCATTTATAATTAAGGTAGGTAAGTGATATGAAAGAAAGTTGGTTATTCGGACGACTCACATTAAGCGCGATTCCTTACAATGTGCCTATTTTGGTCGTGACATTCATCGTTGTGGCTATCATTGGCCTGGCTGTGTTGGGCACGATTACTTACTATCGTAAGTGGGGATATTTATGGCGTGAATGTGTCACGACAACAGACCACAAGAAAATCGGGATCATGTATATGATCGCTGCAGGCATTATGTTCCTACGTGGTTTCTCGGATGCGATCATGATGCGTCTTCAACAGGCGATTGCGTTTGGTCCTCACCACGGCTACTTGCCGCCGGAACACTACGACCAAATCTTTACCGCACACGGTGTGATCATGATTTTCTTCATGGCCATGGCTTTGGTGTTCGGTATTATCAACTTGGTGGTGCCTTTGCAAATCGGTGCGCGCGACGTGGCGTATCCTTTCCTAAACTCATTGAGTTTCTGGTTGTACGTGGTCAGCGCCGGCCTTGTCATGATGTCCCTTTTTATCGGTAACTTTGCCCGCACAGGTTGGTTGGCCTATCCGCCGCTGTCTGAGCTCGCGTATAGTCCGGGGGTTGGTGTCGACTATTACCTTTGGGCGCTGTCCATTTCGGGTGTCGGTACCTTGTTGGGCGCGATCAACATTCTGGTCACGATTGTTAAAATGCGCTGCCCAGGCATGACCTTAATGAAAATGCCTATTTTTACCTGGTCTGTACTTTGCGCGATGATCTTAACGGTCATTTCGTTCCCGATTCTAAACATCACGTTATTCTTATTGTTCTTAGATCGCTTCGCCGGCATGCATTTTTTCACGTCTGCCTTTGGCGGTAACGCGATGCTTTATATCAATATGATTTGGGCATGGGGTCACCCAGAAGTGTATATCTTGGTGTTGCCAGCCTTTGGCATTTACTCTGAAATCGTGGCAACTTTCTGCCGCAAAACGATTTTCGGTTACTCTGCAATGGTTTACGCGACGATGGCTATTGCCTTGTTGGCGTTCATCGTGTGGCTACATCACTTCTTCACTATGGGTGCCGGTGCAAACGTTAACGCCTTCTTTGGTATTGCGACCATGATTATTTCCATCCCAACGGGTGTGAAAATTTTCAACTGGTTGTTTACGATGTACCGCGGCCGAATTTATTTCGCCACACCAATGATGTGGACCATCGCCTTTTTGATCACTTTTACGATTGGCGGTATGACAGGCGTACTTATGGCTGTGCCACCGGTCGATTTCCAAGTGCATAACAGCTTGTTCTTGATTGCTCACTTCCATAACACCATCATCGGTGGCGTGGTGTTTGGTTTGTTTGCCGGTTACACTTACTGGTTTCCAAAAGCGTTTGGCTTCAAGCTCAATGAGCGCTTGGGTAAATACGCGTTTTGGTTTTGGGTCATTGGTTTCTACGTTGCCTTTATGCCGTTGTATGCCTTGGGCATGATGGGTATGACGCGCCGTTTGGAACATTATCCTGCGTCTACAGGCTGGCACCCTTACTTAGTGGTGGCTTGTATCGGTGCATTCTTGATCTTAACAGGGATCATCTTCCAAATTATCCAATTGTTTTACAGCATCAAGCACCGTGCCGAAAACCCTGCGGGCAACGACCCTTGGGATGCGCGCACGCTGGAGTGGTCAATCCCATCACCACCGCCTCACTACAACTTTGCGATAACCCCTGTGGTTGATGCGCGTGATCCGTTCTGGAAAGCCAAAGAGCATCCTCAAGCGAGTGAAAAACCGCAGTATGAAGATATCCATATGCCAAAAAGCACGAGCATGGGCTTTTGGATTGCGATGTTTGCCGGTGTGTTTGGCTTTGCCATGGTATGGAATATCATCTGGTTATGCTTTGCCTCTGCCATCATTACTTTGGCATGCATCATCATTCGCGCCTTTGATTTCAACACGGATTACTACGTGAAAGCCTCTGAGGTGGCTGAAACAGAAGCGAAACTGGCAGGAGGAGCAAAATAATGAGTACTGCAGCGGTTCATCATCACGACCACCAGCATGAAACGGATTCAAAAGTCTATTTTGGCTTTTGGGTCTATATCTTAAGCGACTGCATCTTGTTTGCTTCGCTATTCGCATGCTACGCGGTACTTCAACACAACACCTTCGGTGGCGTGGGCATTCGTCAAATCGCGAGTTTACCTTACGTTTTGGTTTCAACGTTTTTGCTCCTAACCAGTAGCTTGACCTGCGGCCTTGGCTTTTTGGCTCTGCATAATCGCAGCCGAACCGCCTTAATGACCTGGCTCGGTGTGACATTCATCTTGGGCTTGTGCTTCTTGCTCATGGAGTGGCACGAGTTTTCTTACCTTGTGCACACCGGCAATAGCTGGCAGCGCAGTGCGTTCTTGTCCGCTTTCTTTACGCTAGTCGGTGGCCACGGTGCTCACGTGTTCTTCGGCTTGATTTGGTTGGTCGTGCTCTTTATTCAGCTCGGCATGAAAGGTATTACGCCCATCATGAAGCGCCGCGTGGTGTGCTTTAGCTTGTTCTGGCACTTTTTGGATATCGTGTGGATCTTTATCTTCACCATCGTTTACTTAATGGGGGCAGTATCATGAATGACACTCAAGGTATTATCGTCACAAAAGATAAACCCGGCCGTAAAATTTTACTGTCTTATTTATTGGGTTTTTTGATTTGCGCTGTACTTTCAGTCATCTCATTTTTGATTGTTCAACATAAATTGTTGTCAACCGGTGCAACATACATTGCCTTGACAGTGTTTGTGGCGGCTCAAATGCTTACGCAAATTATTTGCTTTTTACGATTGAACTCGCGATCAGAAGAGGGCATGTGGAATTTGATGTCCTTTGTCTTTACGATTGTCGTGATTGTGATTTTAGTGGTCGGTACACTATGGATTATGTACAACCTTAACTACAACATGGTCCACTGATAGTGCGATCGCTGTCGGTCATCAAACCCGGCATCATCGTCGGCAATATCATTACGCTCTGCGGTGGCTACTTCTTAGGAAGTCGCCACCCTTTTCATTATGGCTCACTGTTTATTGCCATGCTCGGCATGGCCTTGGTGATTGCCTCAGGTTGTACGCTCAATAATATTATCGATCGCGATATTGACAGTGTGATGGAGCGCACCAAAAAACGGGTGTTAGTCACAGGGGCTTTGTCGATTCAACGAGCGTGGGTTTACACCGTCGCTTTTGCTGCCTTGGGCTTTTTGGTGTTGTACTTCGGCACCAACGGTTTAACCACCTTGGCCTCGCTTGTAGGCTTAGTGGTTTACATTGGCACGTACACACTGTGGAGCAAGCGCAAGTCGATCCACAGCACGCTAATTGGCGGTGTAGCCGGCGCAATGCCGCCTGTGGTGGGTTATTGCGCGGCAACCAATCAACTCGATAGTGGTGCGCTGATTGCCTTCTTGGTGCTGCTGGTTTGGCAAATCCCGCACTTTTACGCGATCGCCATTTTTCGCCTGGGGGATTTCTCTAAAGCTGAGCTTCCGGTCATGCCGCTTAAGCGCGGCGTCAAAGCCACCAAGCGTAGCATTTTAAGCTACATCGGCCTGTTTACCTTCGTCGCCTTGTTGCCGACGTTTCTAGGTTACACAGGGTTTCCTTATTTAATTATCGCACTTTTAGTGTGTTTGGCGTGGTTTGTGATCGCACTCAAAGGCTTTAAGGCGCAGGAACCGGAAGCTGAACGCGCTTGGGCGCGCAAAGTGTTTTTCTTTTCGATCATCGTGATCACCGTACTCAGTTTTGCCATGGCCATTAAATAACGCAAAGGGGAATAGGAGATGCAGGTTTTCTTATCACTGATATATGTATGCTTAGCAGGCGTGTTTAATGGTTCTTTTGCTCTGCCCACAAAAAAAATTCGTCACTGGCGCTTTGAAAATATCTGGCTGAATTATGCCTTTTGGGCGTTTCTTATTTTTCCGTGGCTATTCATGTTCATTGTAAGCCCAGAGTCTTACGCAGTGTATCACCACGCCAGCACCGAGGCGATTACCATTATGTTCATTGGCGGTTTGTTGTTCGGCATTGGCCAGGTATGCTTTGCCAATGCGCTGAACATGATTGGCTTAGGCCTAGGCTTTTTGATTAATATTGGTCTAGGCACAGGCTTGGGCTTTTTAATGCCGCTGATTGTACTACACCCCGAGAAAATCTTTACCACAGCTGGTTTACTCACGCTGCTTGGCACACTCTTTATTATCATCGGTTTAATTTACGCATTCTTTGCAGGCAAGTTTCGTGATCAGAAAATCCAAAAGCAGAAAGAAGCCAGTGGGCACTTTCAACTTGGTGTGTTGCTCGCGATCATCGCCGGTGTGTTCTCTGCCGGGCAAAACTTTACCTTTGCTGCCACAGCGTCTATGCAACAAGACGCCTTGGCTTCCGGTATTAACACCTTTTCTGCGGCCAATGTGATTTGGCCCGGATTTCTGCTCGCAAGCTTCTTGCCGTACGCGGTGTACATGATCATCTTACATATTCGCCATCAATCCTTTGTAAACTACAAACCTGTGCACATCATTCGTTACACGCCGCTCGCGATCATCATGGGCGTGTTTTGGTATTTTTCATTGATGATTTACAGCAAAGCCTCCTTAATGATCGGCACACTGGGGCCAGTGATCGCTTGGCCATTGTTCATGGTCATGATTATTTTAAGTGCGAATTTTTGGAGCTTTCAGTCTGGTGAGTGGCGCGAAGCAGGCAAGCGTGCGTATCATTTAAAAATTCGCGGTGTATTTTGCTTGGTGCTGGCCTTTATTATTCTTGCGATCGGTGTGGGGTGCCACTAGTGTCGCATTTTATCGGCATTGAAGCCGGCGGCACCAAGTTTGTGGTGGCGCATGGGCCAGATGGCCTTCACCTTTCGGATCGTCATGTGATCGCCACCACAACCCCTGATGAAACCATGGCGCAGGTGCTCGATTACATTAGCCAAATTCAGCGTGAGCACACAGTCAGCGCCATCGGTGCTGGCGTCTTTGGCCCGCTCGATCCTGACCCCAGCTCGCCACACTATGGCCACATCACCACCACACCCAAAAAAGCCTGGCAACAGTTTAATTTTGTGGGTTTTTTGCAGGAAGCCACGGGGTTGCCGATTGGGTTTGATACGGATGTGAATGCCGCGGCTTTAGGGGAACACCGCTGGGGTGCAGCACAAGGTCTGAGTGATTTTGTTTACATCACTGTCGGCACGGGTATTGGTGGCGGTGCTATGGTCAATGGCAAGCTTTTACACGGCGCTATGCACACGGAAATGGGGCATATGCTGATGCCGCAGGACCTTGCAAAAGATCCTTTTGAAGGCGTGTGTCCTTTTCACCATAATTGTCTCGAAGGCTTGGCTTCGGGTCCCGCGATGATGAAACGTTGGCATGTTGAATCAGCGCTAGATTTACCAGCTGACCATGTTGCCTGGGCATTGGAATCCGATTATTTAGCCGCAGCTGCGGCAAACTACACCTTTTGTTTATCGCCTAAGCGTATTATTTTCGGAGGCGGGGTCATGAACCATCCAGGCCTGATTGAAAAAATTTGCCCTAAAACCCTACAGGCTATTGCGGGTTATGTGAAAAATGCTACGGTAACGGAAGGTATTAATGATTATATCGTGTTGCCAGGTTTAGGGGATAACGCAGGGATTGCAGGTGCGATTGCTTTGGCGGAGGGTAGCCTGGGTTGAAACGATGTAATGTAGCAACCGTCTTTGCGAGGAGCGAAGCGACGTGGCAATCTCCACGTTACTTAACAAGATTG
>PCWT01000073.1:17478-60886 GCA_002796245.1 Gammaproteobacteria bacterium CG11_big_fil_rev_8_21_14_0_20_46_22
GTGGCAATCTCCACGTTACTTAACAAGATTGCCGCACTCACTGTCGTTCGCTCGCAATGACAGTATCGGGTAGCCTGTATTGAGCGTAGCGATAACCCGGGGAGAAATAAACCCTGGGTGATCACGCCTTCGGCGCTCAATCCCAGCTACAGATAAGTAAGGAAAAAAACATGCTGAATGAAACAGGTAAACTCTACGAACGCCCCTGGGGCAGTTACCAAACACTGGCGCTGCACTCTGGCTTTCAGGTCAAAATCCTCACGATTAACCCAGGCGGTCGTTTATCAT
This sequence comes from Gammaproteobacteria bacterium CG11_big_fil_rev_8_21_14_0_20_46_22, assembly GCA_002796245.1. Taxonomy (NCBI): domain Bacteria; kingdom Pseudomonadati; phylum Pseudomonadota; class Gammaproteobacteria; species Gammaproteobacteria bacterium CG11_big_fil_rev_8_21_14_0_20_46_22. The sequence continues at coordinate 17,767 of PCWT01000073.1, forward strand.
TACAAAAACATTTCAAACGTTCTGAACATTGGATCGTGGTTAAAGGCATGCCAACACTTACGATAAACGACACGAAAAAAACCTATCAAGTGAATGAAGCAGTCTATATTCCAATCGAAGCACTGCACCGCATTGAAAATTTAAGCGACACGGCTTGCCAGCTGGTGGAAGTGCAAATTGGCGATTATCTCGGCGAGGATGATATTGAACGTGTCGAGGATGTTTACGGTCGACGTTAACAGGAGTTTCAAGGATGAATATACTCATTTGTGGTGCTAGCGGTTTTGTCGGACAAGCGCTGGTTAAAACCCTCAAAGATGAACACACGCTCACACTGCTTGGGCGCAACATAAATAAACTCAAGAAAACGTTTGGCGACGACCAGCCCTGCATGAGCTGGAATGACTTAAGCTGTGAAACATTAAAAACCTTTGACACGGTGATTAACTTAGCCGGTGAAAATATCGGCGACAAACGTTGGTCTAGTGCGCGCAAAAAGGCGATTCTTCAAAGTCGTGTATCCACCACACAACAACTCGCCACATTGTGCGCAAGTTTGGGCGAGCATAGTCCTAGGCTTTTAAACACCAGTGCGATTGGTATTTATGGTTTATCCTCAGACACCGTATTTAATGAACACTCAACCTTGCCAAACCCGCCGCGCGATTTTTTAAGTGAAGTAGGCCAAACCTGGGAAGCTGCACTTAAGCCCGCCATTAAAGCCCGTGTCAATGTGGTGATTATGCGCTTTGCTGTCGTGTTATCACCTGAAGGAGGTGCGATGAAAAAGCTTTTACCGAGCTTTAAGCTAGGTTTTGGCGCGGTTTTAGGCAGCGGCCAACAAGCCTTTAGCTGGATTGCTCTGGAAGATTTAACACGTGCGATCAGTTTTTTGTTGAATCACCCGGAACAACGCGGTGTGTTTAATTTGGTGGCTGACGATGTGGTCACACAAAAACAATTTGCACAGACCTTAGCAGGCGCACTGCATCGACCATGTTTCATGCACATGCCTGCAAGCGTAGTGAAAGGTTTATTTGGGCAAATGGGCGAGGAGCTTTTACTGCAAGGCCAGCGCGTGAAAAACACACGGCTTGCCAGCACAGGTTTTAACTTCAAGTACCCTACGCTAAACGAAGCATTCGAGGATTTTTTTAATCAATGACAAGCGTATTAGAACAGTGGCTATCACAGCTTGTGAGCTTCTTATGGGGCTTGCCTGCTGTGATTATTTTAAAACGCTCAATACCGGCGAAGCTTTTGCGAACGAGGGTTAAATTTGTTAAGGTGGGTATCACTGAAATGACACCAAACGACGATTTATCATGCGACTTTTATCACGGAAGAACCTTGCAGCCAGTCTTGGCAATGTCGTTGAATGGTACGATTTTTGTTTATACGGCTATTTTGCCGCCTATATTGCCACCGCGTTTTTCCCCAGCCACAGCCACTACTTATCGCTAATGGCCGCTTTTTTGGCCTTTGGCCTGGGCTATATTATGCGCCCGATTGGTGGAGTAATTTTCGGCCATATTGGCGATCATTACGGGCAGGGCAAAGCACTGTACTTATCGATTTCCTTGATCGCGTTTCCGACTTTTCTGATTGGCGCATTACCCACAGAGGCGAAAATCGGCATAACAGCGCCCATTCTTTTAGTGGTATTTCGCATTGTCCAAGGGCTATCCGTTGGTGGGCAGTACAGCGGTGCGCTTGCTGTGCTTCGCAATAACCAAAAACCGAGGCGTGGCGCACAGGGCGCGGCCATGGCGTATATCGGTTGCATGTTTGGTTTTTTGCTGGCGTCATTTGTTGGCTTTCTCAGCACACGTTTTTTTCATGATCAATGGGCTTGGCGCCTGCCATTTTTAGCCACACTGATCATGATTCCGCCCTTATTGTTAACGCGCCGCTCGCTCATCAGCCTGCATATACCGACGAAAAAACGAACGGATCAACCGGCTCCAATTGTCGAGCTCATCTCACGACACCCAGGCTTAACGTTTCGCGTGACGATTCTAGCCTGTTTTGGTGGTGTGTATTACTCGAGCTTTTTCGTGTTTATTATTTCGTATATGAAAGTCACGGCACACATTGCCATGCACGATGTCTTTGTGATTAATATGCTGTGTTTGATGTCATCAGCCGTCGCGATTATGTATTTCGCACGCCTTGCGGATCGAATAGGGCGAAAGCCGATTATTGTCGCCAGTTCCTTGGGGTTGGCAATACTCACGGTACCGAGCTTTTTATTGATCGATACGGCGCATTTATCCCTGGCATTTTTAGGCATGTGGTTGCTGACCACGGCAAACACCGCGTTTATGGCGGCTTGTGCAGTGGTTTATGTTGAAATGTTTCCCAAGCGTGTTCAGTTCACAGGCTGCTCATTAGCCTACAATATCGGCGCCGGTGTCATTGGTGGGCTAACACCCGCGGCCTTAAGTTATTTATTTCACCTGGGGCATTTAGGGTTGATGGCGGGCTTTATCGTCGCCGTCGCGGCTCTCGCTGCGTTTTTTATCAGCCGCTGCATTCCAGAAACCTTACCTAATGTCAGCGTACGCCACGCTAGCGGCGTATGCTCGGAACAGGAATAATTAACGATACGCCGGCGCGCTCGCATGCCTTGTGTGATGTGCTCGAGGCTCCCAGCGGCCCGGTGTTAAAACCATTTTACCTTTGATTTTTGCAAGCGAAAACTGAAGGGGTTGAGGCCAAGTTGTTTATTATTTGAGGCGAATAGCTAACCCTATTTAACGAAAATAATGAGCAATTTGGACCCATTTCACTCAGTTTGCAGCGTGAAAATCAATTGTAAACAAATGAAATGGACTCGCTCCTCTTTTAAAACGGCGTCATAATAAATGCGCCAAAGTGGTCTCGGTGGACCGCTTGAAATTAACGAAGAGAAGGAGTCCGATATGAATATTACACTAGTAGGTATTGATGTGGCAAAAACTGTTTTTCAATTGTGTTGTGCCAATGAACATGGAAAGATTATTGCACGAAAACGTCTGCAACGAGCCCAACTTTTACAAAAAATCAGTCAAATTCTGCCTTGCACCATTGTGATGGAAGCGTGTGGTAGCGCCAATTACTGGGCTAGGGAGTTTGAACAACTGGGGCATACCGTTAAGTTAATTGCGCCACAGTATGTGAAGCCTTTTGTCAAAGGGAATAAAAATGACTATCGTGATGCCGAAGCCATTGTTGAGGCAGCACAACGTCCTCACATGCGGTTTGTTACCCACAAAACCGTCGAGCAGCAAGATTTACAAAGCCTACTCAGAATACGGGAAATGTATGTCACCATGCGCACCCGGGCGACTAACCAGCTACGAGGTTTGCTGGCAGAATATGGGCATGCTATTCCTCAAGGATTAGCCACGCTTCGAAAAGTATTGCCTAAGCTTTATGATCGAGAGGTTATCAATGGGTTAAGTGTTCAACTAAAGGCTTTGTTGGAGCAACAATACAACACCTTGTTGCAGTTAGACCAGGAGATCGCTGTTTGCGACAATAAGCTGAAAGCATTCGTTAAAAAAGATGATCGTTGTGAACGCTTAATGGAAATTCCAGGTATCGGTGTTATTTCAGCAGCAGCGTTAGTTGCTTTGGTGGGGACGGGTGCTGGCTTTAAAAATGGACGTCATTTTGCTGCTTATCTAGGCTTAGTGCCCAAGCAGCATTCAAGCGGTAACACACAAAAGCTACTGGGTATTAGCAAACGTGGTGATGAGTTTGCTAGACGCATGTTGATTCATGGCGCCAGGTCTGTGGTGATCAGAAGTAAAAATAAACCAAGTATTCGATCAACCTGGGTGGAGCGTCTTAGAAATGAAAAAGGCATCAATCGAGCTTGTGTCGCGTTAGCGAATAAAAACGCCCGTATTGCAATGGCTATATTATTAAGCGGGGAGCGCTATCAGGAAGCTGCTTAGCACGTGCTGAAAAGAAGATAGTGCTTGGATATTAACTTAAGACACGTTCTGTGAATTGCGAGGAATAGAATCAACGTGATGACAAAATAGGTAAGACCAGCGTTTTCAAAACCTGACTAGGGTCTAGGCTTTTTATGAATAGCCGTTCGACAGATAAGGAGAAAGCGCGCGCATTTCATTAGGGCGCCAGTGATTGAGCTAAGTCACCCCTGAGACGCCGGATATAAGGTCGCAATCTATACCATTTTTAATCACAACGTATTTTATTCTTTACAATACGGAGCGAGTCCATATAAGACCCTATTCATCGGACAGCTTTTTATCCTTCGCAGAACGGTGGCGCTCACGCCGCTCGATATCGATATAGCGATCGGTGATGGCGCCGCTGCTGTGGCCGGCATCATCACGCACATGCTCGCGCGGACGAATTTTCACATCGTCTGAAATCCCCGTGTGGCGCAACCAGTGAACAGTAGCTTCACAAAGTTGAGCGGCATCATCCGCAAAGCCATCGGCGTGTAAGCGCTTAATCGACTCATCAAAACAGGCTTGGACAATCTTGCGGATAAAGGACGTATTGCTGATCGCACCGTGGCCACGCACCTTGGGTATGAGCGGTGAATGGTCGGCCGGCGAGGGCAGCGGCGTGAGGTTTAAATGCACGCGCCAGCGGCGCAGCACATTGAGCATGGCATCGCTCACGGCAATCTCACGCTCTTTATTGCCTTTACCCACCACGGTGAACCACCAATTTCCATCATGATCTCGACTAAAATCACCCATGGTCGGGGTCCAGCGATCACTGGCAGCAAGCTCTGAGATCCGCAAATACATTAAATACAAAGCCGAAAGTATAAATAGCGTGCGTTCATGCTTATCGGGGTTTTCTTCAGCCATGAGTCTGGCTGTTTCAATCACGTAGCCCCATTGCAGCTCGCTTAAGCGGCGGATCTTGGGCTTGCCTTGGCGCTTTCGCAAATACTTACTTTTTTGGCGAATATGGGCGATGGGGTTAACTTCCGTCGCTTCTTCTTGGATCAAAAAATTATAATAAGAACTGAGGATTGCAAAGATTTCTTTAAGTGCCACCTCAGATAAAACATAAGCTTTAACATCAGCTTTCTCGCCTTGCTTGCTGCGCGATTTAGGCAGAGTGACCACAAAAGGACGCCAATCCGGATTGGCTTTGCGTGTGCCATCTTGGCTTAAAAAGCGCGGTACTTTTTTCACGGAAATCCAATCTTCCGGTGGTTTCTGGCAAAAATAGAGATAGGCTTCGATATCGGCTCGTCTCAGTGCGCATACTGACTTTTTGGGGTATCGCCAGGCCCAATGCAACAATCGCTCGGCTTCGCGCCGGTAGGCGTTAAACGTCGCCTGGCTGCCGTTGTAGCTGGTTAAAAACGCGATACTGTACTGGAAGTCTTTGGCGGCAAACGCCGGGTAGCGCGACCAATCGGGCGCTGTGTTTTCCTCGATACGATCGACCGTGTCAAAGAGCGGTAAAATTGTGCTTGATGACACCATAGAAACCCTCGAAACCCAGAGCGTCATTTTTACGTATTTTCAGGAAGTTTGCTATACTCACCGACTGTTAATTTCACCAGGAAGCCAGATATGAAAGTCTTTGTTGCTATTTCACTTATAAGCCTCATCACACTCAGCGCCATCGCTGGCCCTGCATCAACAGGTGTTAACCCTAAGATCACAGAGTCTGTCAGCATTTCTAATGTGAAATCCGTGGCTGAGCAACCGGCGGGGGTTGATACTCAAGTCACAGACGGAGTCACCCAGGCGAATACAAAAGTCTTAAGCGACAGTGCCGCAGATGGCATGGTGCAAACCTCTCAACAAAATCCGCCATCCACTGGGGTCTATTTCGGCGGCGGACTAGCCGTAGGCACAACGAGCAATTAAACTGGCGTTTGATTTAAGCGCGCCGAAATCTCGCCGATTAAGCGATCTTTCTCGCTCCAGAGTTCATTCACCCAGCGCTGGAACACTTCGCGATAGTGTTTGTCGTTATCGTAGTCGCCGCGCAAGAAATCGGCGATAGGGCGCAAGTCAATATTCACACACACTTCGCGTGCTTTACCCGTGAAAAGCTCCCAGATGCTCGAGCGCCCACCTTGATAAACCACGGTGACATCTAAAAACGCTTTGACTTGATCGCCCATGGCCGATAAAGCATGAGCCAATCCGCCGGCGCGCGGTTTTAATAAGTGCCTATACGGTGAGCCTTGCCTGTCGTGTTTTTCTTGCGTATAGCGTGTGCCCTCAATAAAGCTGACCAATGAAACCGGAAAACGACGGTATCGCTCGCAACTTTTTCGTGTGCTTTTTACATCCAAACCGCGTTTTTTAGGGTGTTTCTCAAGGTAGGCTTTACTGAAACGACGCATCATGGGAAAACCCAAGAGGTAACAGCCTTGCCCTAAAAACGGAAACCACACCAGCTCTCGCTTCATCATGTACACGGAAGGTGAAGCGATGCGACCGATCGCTCGTTGTACGATCATAATATCAGCCCACGTTTGGTGATTGGCCAAGACAATATACGACTGCAATTTGCTGACACTGGCATTTTGCTGGATGCGAATTTTCAACTTGGTGAGATTGGCCAAAACTGCATCGCTCACAAAGTTCCAAGCCCCAGGGATTTGGCGATAACGGCGGGTGAAAAAATCACGCCATGCACGTGCAGGGATCAAGTATTGAAACGGAGCCAAAGCTAAAATATAAAAAAATAACACCATCACCAGCAAAACATGCAACAGTATGGCTAATACACCACGAACAGGGCCAGGTAAAAAACGTAGCATAGGTCTTGTTTCCTAATTAACTGCAGCCATTATACGAGCTACAGCTCACGAATAAAGGGATTTCTTGCTTAGACCAGGATCACTTCATTAAATTTAAACAAAAAATTTTTAATGACGCAGCCCTGTATTCAGGCCTGCTGGGACAGGGTTTGGATGGTGATGGTGTAATGCAGCCAACGATTATTGAGAACAATTTGACCTTGCCAGGGGTTGCGATATTGGTAACGAATGGTCACTATCGGCTGGCCTTTGAGTACAAACTCGCGCAAGTGTGGTGCAAAGCGTGCATGAACATTCGTGCCTTTAAGCATAGTTTGAATGACAGTAGGCGAAGCATAGGTGAGCACAAAATCCAACAACACATGTTTCACGCCCAAAGACGCATTGGGCATGGGCAAGCTACTGCTGTGAATTTGCCTGCCATCGTAGCGCAGCGAAAATAGACTGCCGCCCCAAGGGGCTAACGCCACCATCACGATACGCTGTGGGTTTGCCTCAAGCTCAACTTGCGCGGTTTTACTCTGCGACTGCCCGTTAATACGGTAACGTGCACTGAGTAACTGGGTTGCTTTAATGTTTAAACCAAGTTGTTGCGGTGTGGGCAAAGTGACAGCCTGTTTGGGCGCGATAAATAACTGGGGCGCATCGACCTGTTTTTTTGACAATAGCGCAGAGCAAGCAGCCAAGGGCAAGCAGGATAGCGTAATAATAAGGCGTTTAAACATGGTGTTCATTCCCTTTAAAGCGTGAAACCCAAGGCGATAGCAGCCAGGCCACAAGGATACCCACCCCAACAGTGAGCCCAAAAAAGCCCACAGCCGGGGTGGCGCTAAACGCTAATAAACCAAAAGACAATATCGTAACCAAGGCCGACAAAGTAATCGCAAGCATTGTACTTTCAAGCCGTCCGCGCGTTTCAGCAAAAAAGACCACGTAATCCACCGAAATGCCCAGCACTAACATTAGCGCGAGCACACTGAATAAGGTCACCGGCCAGCCAAGATAGCCCAAGCAGGCCAGGCTTGTCAGGCTCGCCAATAACGGCGGCAAAATGTAGACAAAGGCCTTTTGCCGATAGCGATATAAAAAACCCAAAAAAACCAGCGCATAAATCAATACGAGCAGGTAGGACAAGCGTTGACGATACACTTTAAAAACCTGGCTTAGGCTATCTGCGCGATCGATCCAGGTCACGCCTGGCTGATGCTTTAAGAGCACTGACAACGATGTCGACGGTATTTGGTTTGAAACCAAGATCGCTGTGAAATAGTGATCGCCGATGCGGCCCAACCAAAGGTAGCGCAAGCGTTGGGAGGCCGGAGATGACAGCCAATCCTTGACCGTCATAGACCGAGCGGGTGCATTGATTGCCTGATGATACAGTGGCTCAATGAGCTCGGGCTTTAAGTGAATCTTCTGAAAATACGTTTTAAGACCTTGCTGATATGTTTTAACGATTAGCTCGTGATCATGGTGTTGCTGTGTTTGCGTCGGTAGGTATTGGGCGACAGATAACGCGGATGAAGCCACCGAGGCGTAATGCTGTTGTATCTTCTTTAGACAATGGCTTGCGTGCGTCAGCGTTTCTTCAGGTGTTTTACCTGAAACGAGGATCATGTTTTGGCTAAAATGATTACCGATAATCGCCTGAAGCCGTGAGGATTCTTTAACGAGTGCGGCAGGCAGGGCTTGCAAGCGTTGTATTTTATCGTCGGCGTGAAGTTTAAGCACGCCAAGGAAGATAAAAACCAGCAATAGAATTATCGATAAAATGAGTGAGCCTGCTGTGGCTTTTTTCCAAAGCGATAAATACCTTGAAACACAGGTGAGCAGGCGAGAAGACACCGGTTTGACCGGTTTTTTTAGCGCGCGAGGTAGAAAAGCAATGACCGTTAGAAAAGCGAAGAACAAACCCACCGCGCCAAATACCGCAAGCTGCTTCAGCCCTGGAAAGGGCAGGCAAGCCATAACGGCAAAAGCGACGATAATATTGAGCAAGCCCAAGCTGGTGCCGGGCAATATCCGCTGTAGGCAGGCCAATACATTCCAAGACGCACCCCCTAGCATCCGATCCGATAAAAAGAAAAACGCGTAGTCCACACAAATACCGATGAGACTCGCACCAAATACCAGTGCTAATAGATTGATACTGCCGAATACCCATTCGCACACTAAAAAGCCTGCCACAATACCGACTATCGCTGAAAATAGCGTGAAAAACAAAGGCGATAAGCCACGAAACACCCAAAGCATCAGCAAGATAATACCAATGATCGACCCGATGCCGATTAAGCGGATATCGTGCTGCGCACTCTGTGCACCGGCTTGTGCAAAAAAGACCATCCCCGTGGTGAGTATTGTGCTGCCAGGGTAGGCTTTTTCCACAGCGTGCTTAACCCGCGCAATCTCATTCACCACCGCTTGTTGGTTGCCAAGATTAAAGCTGCCATTACGTAATTCGGCGTTAATCATCACGTAGTGAATGGCGCGAGACTGAGCGACCAAATACCCATTCGATAAATTTAAGTGAGTGGCAGGCTTTGGCAGAGAAAAAAGATAATGCTGAAATAAAAATAGCGGATCAGTTTTTAGCACACCATCGCTATTAGCCCCCATCGGGTTGTAAAAACTTTGCAGCGCTTGCACATAAATGGCGGCCGTGTTGTTGGCTTGCATCAAGGCTCTGTCGCTAGGTGAAAGCAAGGCATAACGATAGGGGAAATACAACGCCGCCCAGGCGGCTTGTTCAGACGTTTCGACTTTATCTTGAATAGAAACAAATAAGCCGCTTTGACTCAGTGCATTTGAAAATAAGCTGGCCGAGGCAATGGCCTTTTGTTCAGAAGCTTGCCCAATCAGCACCACCACTTGTCGGCTCATACGTGAAGAAAAGCGATCGATGGCGGTTTGAGTATTCGCTGGGTATTGATTTTTCGGCAGTAAAGACAATAAATTTGTGTTGATGTCAAAGCCGCCCAGCCAGCCTTTGCCCAACAGCAGCAATAAACCCAGGCAAAGGATAAGCCACAGGTAAAAAAGTGCGTTGTGCTGACGCTTGGATATCTTCATGAAGTCTGGCTACGTATTTTACTAAACAGTAAAGTCATCGTGTTGGCCTGGGTATCATTAACGATCACTTGTGTAATATATCGACCACCGCTTAGTACAATGGAGCGAATCACTTTGTTAATCGGCGAGGACTTGGGTGTCAGTGTCAATGACCAAGCGCTGGTGGTGCCAGAAAATTTCAGCTTAAACGTTTGCTGGATTTGATTAAGGTTCCCTTGAAAAGTCGACAAAAAAACCCGGGTAAAGCTAAAAACTACAGGCTGTTGGTCTTGGGTAATAACCGTTGGCGGCATCCCAGGAAACGTTTGGCTGATACTGTGCGCTGTCACACGCATCGTCGATTTAAACGGCGTGACTTGCTGCCAGGTCAAGCCTTTCGATTGAGACAGTGTGAAATGCCCTGTGGAAACCGCGGGTGAAGAGAGAAGTTTCATGTGGCGTATTTGCTTGAAATCGCCAGAGATAGCCGTGTCTTTGGATAACTGCGCTTTAACTTGCTCAAATGCAGCAGGCGAGGCTTGCGCTAAAGTGCATAAACCGCCTAACGAGCAAATCAAGATACTGCGTTGAGATAAAATTTTTATCATGCGTTTTTCAAGGCCTCAATTTTATCCAATAGTGCTTTTGGTGAAGCGTAACACATCGTTTTCTCTGCCATATTCACAGCCACTTGGATGGTATACGCCACAGACAGTTTCTCACCCGTGTTTGCATCTTCAATGCGATAATCAATTTTCAAGCGATTTTCATGCTCAACGAGCTCACTGATAATGTGAATGCGTTGTTGAAAGTGCAAAGGCTTAACGTATTTGATACGCATATCCACCACCGGCCAAGCATAACCTGAGGCTTTCATGTCCACGTAGTTATAACCTAACTTATCCAGCAGCTCACAGCGTGCCATTTCAAAATATTTTGCGTAATGGCCATGCCAAACTATTTCGATAGAGTCCACATCAAAGAAAGGGATGGTGAGTTCTGTTTCACACCGCAATAAAGGCTCATTCATCCGTGTATAGGCTCCCAGATTATTCGCTCACCAGCACTATACCCGACAAGAGGGTGAAGATCACGCCTTGCCATCTTGCTTTTCCTGCTCCGTCGGGACTTGCCAAAAGTCAAAAAAATTAAACCATTGGTAAGGGTACTGCTGACAATACTGACTTAGAAGCTTCGCATAGTGTTCAATGGCTGAGCGAAGCTTTTCATCTCGCTGAGGCCTTGAGATATCCAGCCGATCAGCGAAGGGCTCAAAAACGAGCTTAAAGCGTTTTTTACCGGTTTTAAGACAGAGCATAAAATACGCGGGACAGGCTAACACGCCAGCCAAGGTAAACGGGCCTTTCGGAAAATACGCAGATTCACCTAAAAAATCGACCGCAATGGATTGGGTGGGATTAGCAATGGCAGTACGATCGCCCACAATCACAATGTGCTCACCGGCATCCACTTTTTCTTTTAAGCGCACAGCCATCGCGGCATCCAGCTCTTCGGTTTCAATCAGATTAAGCCGATAGCTTGGGTTGATGGTTTGCAGCAAGTCATTCACGCGCTTGGCGTGTTTTGTAAACACAATCGCATTAAATGTGCGATCGGGCAAAAGGCTAGAGATGGCGCGCGCAATATCGATATTGCCGAGATGGGCTGTAAAAATCACACACCCGCGCGATTCGTTCAGTAACAACGTTTTATTAGGAAAATCCAGTTGCTCATGTGAGATATCGCCACTCCAACACGCAAGTTTATCCAAGACCATATCGGCAAAGGCATGAAAATGTTTAAACACCGATAAAGGTTTTTTAGATGGAACATGCAAGAGATAGCGTTTTGAATAAGATCGCATGCTAGCCTGTGTCAGGTAATAACCGAGCGTAATCGGATACAGCATGAGCCGCAGGAAAGGATCGCCTGCATAGCGATACAGTAAAACGCCGGATTTTAAGAAAAAGTGATTACCTGTTTCGCTAATGTTAGACCAATGCGTAGTTTTTTTTCGTGCAAGCGCACGCTTTAGCAATGAAGGAAAACGCGGCAACATGCCCAAAAAAAGCTTGGTGTGTAGCCAGCTAATCCCCACATTGTCTTTAAACAGTCGAAAATGTGAGACACCGTCTTTAGGGTAAGTGACTCGCGTAGGCCAAGAAACAATCGGAACACCCAGCCAAAACAGTTTAACCAGTATATCAATATCAAAGCCCATACGAGTCGCTAGCTTTTGACGAGAAATAAGCTGCATCACCGGCTCCAAAGGGTAAGCGCGAAATCCGCACATAGCATCATCGATAGCTAAGGACACGGTTTCAATCGCACACCAAAAATTAGTGACTTTCCTGCCGTGCACACGACTCTTTGGGGCGCTTTCATCGTAAATCGGCACGCCATTAATCACTGAAGTGGGATTATGGTTTATGAGCGATAAACATTCACCCAAGGCTTCAATATCATGCTGGCCATCGGCGTCGACTTGGATAGCGTGTGTAAAACCAGAGCCAAACGCCGCTTTCATGCCAGCGATCACCGCAGCGCCTTTGCCTTGATTATTATCCAAACGAACCAAGCGTAGGTGTTCGGCTTTTGCAAGCGTCTCTAAGGTTTGACGCGTTTCTGACTCACTGCCATCATCGATCAGAAGGCAGGGCAGATTAAACCGGTTTAGTCGTTCGATCACTGACGTTAGAGCGTGGCCATGATTATACACGGGGATGATGACACAGACGTTCATTTTACCTTCCCCGATGAATACTCCTTGCCGTGTCGATCTGAATAAGAAAACCTCCAAGAAGATTTTTCTTTTGAAAGCACTAGCTTTAGCACTGTATTAGGCTGAATAACGCGTGTAAATTTCATATTTTCGATATGCGTCACACTCGAAAAGCTCGGATCGAAAAACTGTTGAATCAGCTGTGAAATAATATGCAACTGCGCCACACCCGGCAGAATAGGCTGGTTTTCAAAATGCCCTTTAAAATACACCAAGCCCGGCCTGATGTTCATCACGATTGAAGCAGCATGAGCATCACAGTGACCGTCTAAAATATCGAGCTGATATTGGTTAAAATAAGATTGAGTCGCGTCGTCAGTGAGCTTGCCTTGTGGGTTTTGTGGTAAATTATCGATGAAACGAAATTGTTTTGGTACGATAACGGTATCGAAATACCCATTCATTGCTAAGGTTAATTCAGCACAAAACGCAAAACGCCCCTTATCAACAAACGCTTCAACGCCTTTTTCATTAAGCACAAGCAGCGCAGCCGTGCATTCTCGCGCTTGATTTAGCACCGTAACAGCTGCCTGTGCAATACCAGGCAAAGAGGATAGGCGGTGCTCAAGCTCACATAAAGAGACACGTTTGCCTTCAACTTTCACGACCCGGCTCGCACGCCCCAACAACTCAAAGTGTTTTTCATCCACAGTGCGAATCGTATCACTCATCATGTAGTCTGACTCTGCTATGTCAGAAAAAGGCGAGCGGACGTGTATACACTGCTTGCTTTCATCTTCATGAAAGCGGATGGTTGGAAAGACCTCAAAGACTTCATTACGCAAAGACTGTTGCCTAAACGCGACCGCACCGGTTTCTGTGCTACCAAAAATTTCTATAGGCCAAAGAGTGAGCGCTTGATGGAGTTGATTCGCCACGGAGTAACGTAAGGCACTGCCTGCAGAAAAGATAGCGTGTATGCTGTGTGGTGGACACGCTTCAAGGTGCAAGCGCGACAAAAATGCGGGGCTACTGATAAACACGCTTGGACTGGTATTTAATAGATCACGCCTGAATTCTGCCTGATGCTGTATCCGCTCGAGCCTAACCACGCGGCCAAACATTAACGGCCAAAGTAGGCCAAAGGTCAGACCATAAATATGTTGGTGGGACACGCTGCGATAAAACACACAGTCACGAAACGCCTCGTTGGCAAAGCTTGCTTCAAGCGCACAAAGCTCACGCACAAGCCCCGACCAAGAACGCTTCACACACTTGGGCTCTGCCGTACTGCCTGAGGTAAAAAAATGCAGGGTCGCCTGCTCGTCGAGCGAGGTGAGGTCGAATCCACTATTTGTAGCTTGGAATGTGTGCTGATCATCCAGGCAATCATCGTAAGCATGAGACAATAAGTGGAGTGTGCCAGATTGGTTATTTGGTAATACAACTGGCTCTGAACCTGCTAATAACACCGAAAACAAGGCCACCAAAAAATGATAAGGCTCATCAAAACACAGTGCGTAACGTTGTTTGGCCCGCAGCGTTTCCGTAAAACCTGCGATATCACGTAAAAAATCACGCGCAGTGATTTCACCCTCTTTATTTAAAAACAGTATTTTTTCGGGTAAGTCTAAAGCATTTTCGAGAAATTGAGTGATCATACCATCACCCGCTTAAAGAAAGGGCGAACACAGTATTCTATCAAAAACAAGGCCGCGATAAGCAGGTAAGATAAACCACCAGCATAAAACGCCCAGGCCGCCGTGCTCGCAAAACAGGCAAGGTAGGCTGCTATGGCCGCGTTAATGATAAAAAACACGCACCAAATTTTTGTGACCCAGCGAGTATAACGCACGCCGGCTTTGGGAAGGTTCGGTTCTTTCCATCGTGCCATACGCTCAATGACTGTTTGCTTTTGAAATAGCGATGATGCGAAAACCACAAAAAACAAAAAACTGACGAACACCGGATAAAGCTTCATGAGCAGCAGTGAGTTGCTCAGTGCAGCAATGCCGCAAATGACAATACCAAGGAGGCTTAAGCTTAGCGCGAAGGTTTTACCTAATACGCCAAGCGATTCTTTGTTTGATAGTAGGTAGTAGCGCAAAAGCAATAAAAACGCCAGCGCTAATGGAATGTAGCGTGGGAAACCTAGATGAAAACCGAGATAAACGAGAACAGGGTAAGCGACAACAAAGACAGCGACGAGCCCATTCAGCCAAAACTTCATGGCCTTTCTAGCTCGGCATAAATCACATTAACGACATCATTAACGGTTTTTACCGATTTAAATTCTTCAGGGTTGAACTTGCGATCTGTGAGTGTTTGCAAATGCACAATCAAGTCCACTGCATCAATACTATCAAGATCCAACTCTTCATACAGCAAAGCCTCACCGTGAATGTTCTCAAGCGGTGTCTCAAAAAGTTCATGCAGCGTGCGTTTAAGTTGTTCGTACATTTCTGCTTTGGAAGGTGTTGTCATTATTTATCCTGCATTATTGTTATTAATATAATTTTTCAGTGTGTTCACGGAGGTAAAGTGCTTCGGCGTGTCAGGGTCATCGGCATTGACGGTGATGTTATAGCGCTTCTTTAGCGCTACACCGAGCTCTAGCGCATCGATAGAATCCAAGCCCAGGCCCTCGCCAAAGAGTGCGGCTTCACTGTCGATATCGTCAGGGCTTACATCTTCCAGGTTCAAGGTTTCAATGATGAGCTGTTTTATTTCAAGTTCAGTCACAGGCATATTATCGTTCTCTTTCAAAATACTCAGTTAGCGTGCGGGTAAGCTCTCTGGCCAAAATCGAGTAGGGCCTGCCTTCATCAATGAAGGTTGAAGGTTCAAGGCGCGGGCCGACAGTGATCGTAAGCTTAGGTTTTTCTTTGGAAATTTTATACCACTTCTCACCTTTTTCAAGAATAGTAGGGCGGCAATGAATAGAAATTAAGCGGATTGGGCGCGTGAGCCGTACAGCGACCTGCGCAGCCCCTCGCTCAAGCTTTAAAGGCTGGCCAGCGCGAGAACGTGTGCCTTCTGGAAACATGAGAAGGTTGTGGCCCTGTGTCAGGGTTGCATCTATCGCTTCAAAGGTTGAAGCATCTCGCCGATTGGGGATGTAGCCTGCGGCTTTGACCGCGCCGGAGAGAAAAAAATTATCCCATAAAGCCGCTTTAACCATCGTGTCGCAACGCCTCAGGCGTGAAACAATAAACACGTAGTCGAGCAGTGTAGGGTGGTTAGCCAACCATAAGCAGCCTTTATCGTCAGCCAATTTTTCAAAGCCGATAAAGTCCACCGATCCAAGCCTGAGCAAGCGAAGCAATAAGGTAAAACAGGCAAACGTTCGGCTGATCGCCGCTTGTGCTGCGTATTTTTTCGCTTGCTTTGAGGGTAGCAACCAGATGCAGGGAATAATGAGATAAGCCAGGACCAAGCCACCCAGGCCAAAGGTGGCAAAGGCTATGCCCGTGCCCAATAGGCGCCAGCAGCGGCTCACCGCCTTCGCCTCAAAACCAGTGAACCAAGCGAGAGTGGCTGGTCGCTAGCGGCAGAAAGCCAGGCGGCCATCGCAGGCGCCATAGGTGAAGTTGCTGTTTCACTCTCGCTTTGCGCAGCAGGGACAAGACTGAGTACGGTTCCATTATCCACTTCAGCCGGCAATCTCAACACTAAACCCAAGGCGTAGCGTTCATCGGGTGTGATGGCCAAATCTTCGAACTCAATGGGGATGTGATCATCGGCAATCAAAAATAAAACGGTATGTTCAGGGTTCAGTGATAAATAGGCCAGTACTTCCAGTAAGCCCATCGTCAAAGTATTTTCACCCGCAGCCAAGGCACTGATATTACATTGCAGGCTATTCATCAGGCTGTACTGACCGGCAGACGCATTATGGACAGCCAGTGAAAACTGTGTTGGGGAGAAGGGCTCTCCTTTTTCAATGGATTTGAGTAGGCCCATCGAGCGATCGAGCTCACCGTGTTGCGAACAGAACAGGGCATAATCAAACACACGCCCTTCAGACAGCTGCTGAGCCACTTCCAGGGATAATTTCATGGTGGTTGAACAACGTCGTCGCACCATCGCAGGAATGCGCGATGTTTGCACAGCGTCCGATGTGATAAAAGCCCAATCAAGGACGGCAATGTGCTGTGTATCTAGCTTTATCATTTTTTACATTGATTTTTGAAGCGGGCTATCTTACCATCTGCGCTTTATTTGATCAACGAAATGCAAGAAAAAGGCATGTCTTTACACCATCATCAACCCAGTAAACTCAGCGCGCTAGACGCCAAAACTGAAGCACTCAAGCTCGCCTTTGCCCCCATCAGCTTTCAAGCCGCCTATGCGCTCGTGAAACTCGGCATTTTATCGCTGATTGCGCAGCATGGCGATGAAGGTTTAAGTGTGAAAGCGATCAGTGAAACGCTCAAGCTCAGCGAGTATGGTGTGCAAGTGCTGCTGGATTTGGGCCTTGATTTAAGCCTGGTATGGCGAGACGGCGAGCACTACATACTCGACAAAGTGGGGCATTTTTTAGTGACGGATAGCATGGTGCAAGTGAACATGGATTTTTGCCAGGATGTTTGCTACCAGGGCATGGCCTCGCTCTTGGACTCGATCAAAACGGGCAAGCCTGAAGGCCTAAAAGTCTTTGGCGACTGGCCGACCATTTACCCGGCTTTATCGAGCTTACCGGAACTGGCGAAATCGAGCTGGCACGCCTTTGATCATTACTACTCGGATAAATCGTTTCCGGATATCTTGCCCGAAGTCTTCAAACAACCCGTCAAACGCTTGCTCGACGTCGGTGGCAATACGGGCAAGTGGGCGTTATCTTGCTTTAACTATGATCCGCATGTGCATGTCACGATTGCCGATTTACCTGAGCAACTCGCCGTTGCGTCTGCGAATGTTCAACAAGCGGGCTTTGCCGAGCGCTTTTCAACGCACCCGGTTAATTTACTCAACCCCGAGGCCTCACTGCCGACAGGCTACGATGTCATCTGGATGAGCCAGTTTCTGGATTGTTTTTCACTCGAAGAAATACACTCCGTTCTAATCCGCACCGCACAAGTGATGACACCCAACACCCGATTGTATATTTTGGAAACGCTCTGGGATCGGCAAGATTTTGAAGCGGCGAGTTTTACCATCAATTGCACGTCCTTGTATTTTACGTGCTTGGCCAATGGCAACAGCCGCATGTACGAATCGAAAAATTTTCTAGACGTTATTCGCACCTCTGGCTTATCCGTGGTGAGCGAAAAAGACGGTATCGGCGCAGGCCACACACTGTTGTGCTGCCGCTTGACCGAGTAGATCAGGACACCTACACTCAACAACATCATTTTAAAAGGGGTAATTATGATGAAAAAAACCATACTCACTGCGACATTGGCTGGTTTGGCTGCTATCGCGATTAGCCAGCAAGCCTTCGCCGATGATCGCGCGGGCAATTTATCAATTAAAGAGGCGATGAAACCTACTCTGGTTCAAAAAGCTAAATTGGGTGATTCCGTCTCGTTTTATTTCGGCAGTCAATCGCATCCCGCAGTGACTAAAAAACTGGGCTCAGCCATAGCTTTGCAAAACACCAACGCATTTTTAAAATCAGATTTTAATGCTTGCTCTTGGGGCTTTCTAGGCGCGTTGAAAAAATTGCGCAATCAAGCTGAAGAAGCGGGCGGCAATGCAGTGATTAACATCCAATCTTACTTCATGACCACGAAAAACAAACCGATGAGCAGCACCAAATACGTCACCTGCGCAATTGGTGCGGCGTCAGCCAGAATCGTTTTACGCGGTGATATCGTTAAGCTTAAAAATTAGCGAGGTATTCACCCCGCCGAATGCAAAATTGTTCGACATGAAACAATGAGCGTTGAGTGCTCGCGGCGCGTTTTGAACGTAATCAAGGCGCGCACAATCTTCAGCCGGTGTGTCTAAATTTAAGGTGGGCATGACCCAACCTTCTCGCATCATTTCAATGCCGAGCCAGGCTTCAATCGCGCCACACGCACCGAGCGTATGACCAAAATAACTTTTCAATGAACTGATGGGCGTACGATCGCCCAAGACCGCTAATGTCGCTGCCGATTCTGCACTATCACCGGTTTTCGTTGCCGTACCGTGCGCAGAAATAAAATCAATATCAGAAGGTGTAAGCTTAGCGTCTGACAAGGCTAGCTGCAGCGCAGCCTGCATGGTTTCAGAGGAAGGCTGCGTAATATGCTTCGCATCGCAATTCGTGCCAAAACCGACAATTTCCGCAAGAATAGTCGCGCCACGCGCTTTTGCATGCTCATAGGATTCCAAAATTAAGGTGGCCGAACCTTCACCGATCACCAACCCATCCCGGTCACGATCGAAAGGGCGAGGCGTGGTGTGTGGCTGAGTGTTTCGCTGGCTGGTCGCATACAAAGTATCAAACACGGCCACCTGACTGACACACAATTCTTCAGCGCCACCGGCAATCATCACGGTTTGATGACCGTGCTTAATGGCTTCGTAGGCATAACCGATCGCTTGGCTGCCCGACGTGCATGCACTCGAAGTTGGGATCACACGCCCTGTGAGCCCGAAAAAAACGGCCGCATTCACCGCGCAAGTGTGACTCATGGACTGCACATACGTGGTGGCCGTGACGCGACCCACGCGTTTTTCAAAATGAATCGCCGCCAAATCGCACAAAGGGGGTGTGCTACCCGAACAAGACCCGTAAGCCACGCCGACTTGGCCACCGGATAAAAAAGCCTTGTCAGCCAAAAGACCCGATTGCTCGAGCGCACGCTCACTCGCCACAACCGCGAGCTTGGCCACGCGACCCATCGCGCGCGTTTGCTTGCGTGTGTAATGGGATGGCACTGAAAAATTCATGACAGGCGCTGCGAGCAGGGTGTGCAGGCCTTTAATCTCTCGCCATTCCTGCATCACACGTACGCCATTGTGTTTGTTTTGCATCTGCGATCGAATGGTTTGCCAATCTTGACCTAAGGAAGTGATACCCGACATGCCTGTGATGACAACACGTTGTGTCATGCCAAACCTCCATTAATGGAGATGACCTGTCGTGTAATGTACGCGGCTTCATCGGACATTAAAAAATTAATCACATTCGCGACTTCTTCAGGCTTGCCCATGCGACGCGCAGGAATATGTTTAAGAATTTCATCGATGTGCGCACCTTCCACCATCGCGGTATCGATCAAGCCTGGCGCTACACAATTCACGGTGATTTTGCGCTTAGCGAGCTCAACAGCCAGGGCTTTTGTCGCCCCAATAATGCCGGCTTTTGCTGCGCTATAATTCACCTGGCCACGGTTACCGACTAAGCCTGAGACAGAAGAAAGCGTAATGATACGCCCACCATGACGCGACTGAATCATCGGCATCACGCAAGGGTGTATCACGTTATAAAAGCTATCCAAATTCGTGTGTACCACGCGCGTCCAATCGTTTTCTGTGAGGCTTGGAAACACCTCGTCTTTGCAAATACCTGCGTTACTCACCACACCGTAAAAGGCGCCGTGTTGCTCAATCAGTTGCTCGATCGCGACACGAGTCTGCGCTGCATTGCCAATATCAAATGACACAGTATCCGCCTTGCCGCCGTGTTGCGTGATGGCTTCAACAGTGGCCATAGCGCCAGCTTCATCGCGATGATAATGCACAGTAATATGAAAACCGGATTGCGCAAGCCTGATCGCGGCAGCTTGGCCAATGCCTTTACTCGCACCTGTCACTAAAACGCGTCGTGTCATCGTGTGTGTTCTCCTGTCATTAACACGGCTAGGCCCTTGTCATCAGGCTGATACGCTGAGAGTTTGGCTTTTGCAAGGCAATCATTATCGCAATAAATCTCACAGCTGAACACCGCCATTTGATCATCCATCAGCACTTTTTCGGCTCGTATCAAGAGCTCATCACCACAGGCAAATTCAGACACGGTAGATGAAAACTGTCGAACACTGATCAGAAAGCCTAGCCGAGGCTCATCGTGCCCGCCTTGTGCGCTGGCAAAAGCTGACATCGCTTGCGCCATCATTTCCACGCCCACATGCGCAGGCACGCTTTGCCGAACTGGATCAAAAAAAAGATGCTCAGAGGTGACGCTTGCTTTGGCTGTAATGGTTGACTCACCTATCTCAAGCACTTCATCCAAAAGTCGCATCGGCGGTTTTTGCGGCAGCAGTCGATCTAAATCGTATTTCATCCGCAAGCCTCGAGTATCAGTGAGACATTGCTACCACCAAAGGCAAAGGCATTACACATGAAGCGGCCATGTTTGAAAGGCTCTGTTTGTGTGAGTAAGCGAATCGGTGAGAGCGCCGGGTCAGACGCGTTTTTAAGGTGTTGAGCCGGCAATTGCTTAGAGGGATTAAAAGCCGGTGATAACAGTAGGGCGCAAAGCGCAATTTCCACCGCACTGGATGCACCGAGTGTGTGACCCGTGAGTGATTTGGTGGAGCCGCACCAGGGGCCTTGTTCGTCAAACACGCGGTGAATTGCGCAGGCTTCGGCTAAATCATTTTTCAATGTGCCTGTGCCGTGTGCATTCAAATACTCAATCTCTTCAGGGTTGAGCTTAGCTTCTTGTAGGGCTTGGCGCATGGCAAGCACCGCACCTTCACCTTCGGGGTGTGGCGCTGTCATATGATAACCATCGGAAGACTCACCAACGCCGGATAAGCGCAGGGCTGAAGGTTCACGTGACACAATAAACAAAGCAGCACCTTCGCCTAAAGTAATACCTTTGCGCTGAGCGCTAAACGGCGCGCAGATTTCATCAGAGAGCAAACCCAAACAGTCAAAGCCATTAAGCGTCAGCTCGCACTCACTGTCTGCACCCCCGACAATCACCGCATCACACAAGTTCGCCTGTAATAAACGTTTCGCCGCCGCAAACGCTTTACCACTGGAAGAGCAGGCTGTTGATATTGTGTAATAGATGCCACCAAGCTTCGCGTAACGCGCTAAAAATTCAGCACAAGAACCCGCTTCTTGTTGGATATAGTTGAACCACTCCGGAAACTGGCCCCGACGCATTTTCTCTTTGTAAGCCGCCTCACCTGCAGCAATGCCTGACGTACTGGTGCCTAACACCACGGCAATACGCGAGGCGCCAAACTTTTCAATTAAAGCTTCAACAGAAGGTTTTATACGATCATACGCGGCGGCTAACAAACGATTATTGCGACAATCATAGCGAGACAAATAGGCAGGTAGCACGGAAAGCTTTTCATGCACACGCGCTATACGTGTTGTGCGACCTGAAAACAAGGCCGTATATTCATCGATCCCGGAAGTGTCGTTTTGAATCAGCCTGCGATAGACATCGTTTTTATTCGCCCCCAAAGCAGACATGACGCTAAAATCATGAATGTAAATCGGATGAGCGTTTTTCATAAAAATGCACTGCTTACCTTAAGCGATCACTTCAGCAGCTTTTGAAGGCGCGCACTTGGCCACACACTCAAGCAAATCGTTTAAGAACTCCGATAGATGCTGCGTCATGATATAGAAATCCGTATCAAAACGTTCAGCTTCTGTCTCAGAGCTTTGTGCTTTGGACAGCTCTTTTAAGGCCACATCAAATTTTATGCTGGTGATATCAAAATCCCGGTTGATTGTAAAATCGATGCGATCTTGCCAATTCATACGAAGCTCAGTCACCCAGTAATTGTCATTCAACAGTTGGCTAAATAGGGGGCTGGCCAAATCATGGTCTTTGGTGCGGATGGCGCGGGCTGTATCATCGGGATCTTTCAAAACACAGCGCGGCAGCAGGTAAAAGCCTTTGGGTGCTTGAGCTTTCAGATAATCGGTGAGCAGGGCGCTGACCGGTTGAGTGACGGCCGGCACCAAAGGTGTATTCGGGCAAGCTTTTTGAAAGAGCGACAGAAACTTCTCGATTTGGCGCTTTGAGGTGGTGTTGAGCACCAAGCACTGCTTATGGGTATCGATATAAGAATAAAATTTTGTCTTTCTCGAGAAGGCCTTAGGCATCAATGTTAAAGTTAATTCTTCTTTTAAGGCTTGTTTTTCAGCACGAGAAACACGGCGATGCTCCTCGGCTTCAATGGTCAAAATTTTCTCGGCTAAGGCTTCTCGCACCACACTGGCTGGCAGAATTTTCTCCTCACCTTGAAGGCAAAACATCATATAACCGTTGGCCGCATGCACCAAGGGCGCCTCATCGCCCTGGCCGACAGGCGGCACAAAACCGTAGCTGTACGAGAAACTTGGCGGGCAGGCTCTAAAGGCAAAGGTGGCCAGTTGTTCAGCCAAGGCGTCCGGCTCATAAGCCATTTTATTGTCTAATGTATACACGCGTAGCGCTTTGAACCACATAGGGCTTCCTCACTCAAACTGTTGGATAGGCTGCAGTGTAATGGCAAGCGTCCAGCTTGACAATGCTGGGGGCAAATCATTAGTCTAAGCGACCAGAATACAGGAAGTTATTATGCGTATTTTTTCAACACTGACTCCTTGCATAGTATGTCGAAAACAGCACTAAAAACCCGTTGTGGCTGGGTGAATAACGACCCTTTATACATCGACTATCACGATAAAGAATGGGGCAGGCCCATTCACGACGAGCGAGAGTTGTTCGAGTTTCTGATCTTAGAAGGCATGCAAGCCGGTTTAAGTTGGTACATCGTGCTCAAAAAACGTGATGCATTTCGCAAAGCGTTTGACAACTTTGATGCAGCAAAAATCGCACGTTACACACCGAAAAAAATTGAAGCACTCGCAAAAAATGAAAGCATTATTCGTAACCGTTTAAAACTGAATGCGGCCGTGAGAAATGCAAAAGCGTTTTTAGCGGTGCAAAAAGAGTTTGGTAGTTTTGATCGTTATATCTGGAACTTTGTCGGCGGCAAACCCATTAAAAACCATTGGCAGAGTTTAAGCGAGGTGCCGTGCCTAACCGATATTTCTGACGCCATGGCCAAAGATTTAAAAAAGCGCGGCTTCACCTTTGTGGGCACCAAAATTTGCTACGCCTTTATGCAGGCCACCGGTATGGTCAATGACCACGTGGCGAGCTGTTTTCTCCACCCAAAATGAGCATTTCGTTTTGGGGCCGACAATACGTTTCTTTGAAAAAGAAAAGGCTAAGCACCAGCGCAATCACATACATCAGCGGCAAAAAAGCTAAGCCATATTGAAAATCCAACACGCTCAAGTGATCGGCATTTCCGCCGTGGCTCACATGCGTAATCACCGCGCCAATCAAAAGCGGCAAAATCGCGCCGAGTAAAACAATGACGCCATTGTTTAAACCCAAGGCACTGGCTTTGACATCGGGTGCATTGTGCTCTGCAATCGCAGCAAATCCGAGATTTTGCCCCGTAGCGGCTAAACCTAGCATAAAAAACAAAGCTTCATATTGCCACATAGCATGAATAGGCGCGTAGATAATTAAAAGCGTGCTCATTAAACCGAGCAAAGCGCATAAAATAAAATAAGGCTTGCGGCGCCGGCTTAGGTCCGATAAAAAACCAAAACCTGGGCAACCTATCGCATAGGCAATCCAGGCGATTGAAATCATGTAGGCTGCACTTTGTTGCGGCAAGCCTTTAGCCTGCAAAAAATCCGTGCCCCAAACCGCCGCAATCGCGGCAATCGACACATAGTTTGTCGCCGAATAAAGAGCCACCACCCAAGTTTGAGGCGTTTTAAACAAGTGTTTTAAGCGAAATAAAATCGGCTCGGTTTTCGATAAAAACAACAACCGTTTTTTCGCGCCCTTGGGTTTGTCTTTCACAAACAATAAAGACAATATGGACAACACCAAACCGAACAAAGCAATGCCGCTAAGTGCGATACGCCAATTGGTGTGCGTATCAACCAACCAGGTAATCAGTGGGCCGCCGGCTAACACGGGGCCCATCGTGCCGATAAACTGCGAAGCACCCGCAAAAAATGCGAAGTACTGTCTCGGAAACCAATTTGATGCGATCACCAGCAAACAGACAAAGGCAAACGAGGAACCCAAGCCCATGAGCACGCGGCCAAGCACCGCCGAGGCAAAGCCTGTGGAATGCGCGAATAAAAACGTGGCGGCAGCACAAGCGAGCGTAGCAACGATCATGTTCAACTTCACGCCAAATTTATCCGCCAATACACCCACCGGCATTTGCATCGCGGCATAGGCAAAATAATACGCTGAACCAATCAGCGTGAATTGCTCGATGGTTAAGTGAAGGTCTGCAATAACTTGGTGTGCAATCGAGCCGACAAACGTCCGCAAGAAAAACTCATACAAGAAGAACAGGGCGGCGATAAACCAAACCCATAAACCCAATATGGTGATACGTTGTTGTATGGCTTGCATGTCTACTGACCTGCATCCGGATGAGTCTCAGCATGCCAGTCTTCAAGGTGTGAAGCAGCGCCAGATAGGCGCTCGAATGAAGCGAGCCGAAATAGTGATACGCCCTCATAGACCAATGGCAAATTGTTCATGCTCACAACAACACCCTCATAAGGGGCCAGCACCGACACATCGGAACCTGCACCAAAAGGATCTTTGATTACGGTCAGGCGTTCACCTTTTTTAACGGACTGCCCGAGCTTAATATCGCTGTGGCTCACACCACTGGTGGGCGAGCGCACCCAACGGGTATCGCGCACCAAAAAGGAGCTTTGTTTAGAGGATTTAGCCTTCGTGCTTGGCGCAATCATGCCTAAATGGCGTAAGCTATTGATCACGCCTTTCAAACCGATGCGAATCGACGATTCATCAAAACGCATCGCTTCACCGGCTTCATAAACAATGTAGGGCACTGTTTTTTTATTTGCATAGGCTCGCAAACTGCCTTTGGGTGCCGCCACTTCGGCAATCACCGGTGCGTCGAACGCACGCGCCAGGGCTAATTCATTTTCATGGTTATCGCTGGCAAACACTTGCGGCAGATTGGTGTGGTTTAACCAGCCGGTTTGTAAATCGATGCAATAATCGGCCAAAGAAAAAATCTCGGAGCAAAATAAATTTGCTAATCTTGCCGCGTGTGAACCGTGCTCAGAACCTGGAAAACTCATGCCCAATTCGGCACCGCCGGGCAACGTGCGGGACTTATTAATAAAGCCATACACATTCATAATTGGCACAGTGATTAACGTGCCTTTGAGTTTCTTTAAGTGACTAGATTGCATTAAACGATGAATGATTTCCGCACCGTTAAGCTCGTTGCCGTGCATGGCAGCAATCACTAATAAACACGGACCGGCTTCTTTTCCGTGCACGACTTTAATCGGCATGTACATAGGCGCACAGCTGAATAATTCGGGCAGGGGCAGGGCAAGAGAGGCGCTTTCGCCGGGGTGAATCGTTTCATGATAAATTTTTAACTTACTATTTTTCATACCGTACTACTATCATCTATCGGACGCGCATGATAACAAAGATCGCTTTGTTTCTCAAATGGACGGCGAAAAGTGTACTTGAAGAAGAAAAGCCAGAGGGCAAGAAAAAGTGAGCGCACAGATCTAGGCAACGTCACTAAAGTAGCCTGTCTTTTGTGTTTGAGGGATACCACTTCAAGGACGCCGTGAACCCATCCTTGGGGGCTCTGGGTTCGGCCTCCTGCCTCACACAGCCTCTCAGCGATACCCCTCAAACACTTTATCGACAGGCTATTTTATTCAACGCCAGAGGTTGGTTTTGGCGAGCGTGACAAGCTCATCGCCGCGGCCGCTTAACACCGCCTTGGTCGCGTACAGACCAAACCCTTTGACTTGCTCGGCGGTGACTTTTGGCGGCATGATCAATTCGGTGCGATTGCTCACCACGTCTAACACCACAGGGCCATCATGCGCTAAACATTCATCGATCGCGCCGGCTAAATCTTGCGGTTTTTCCACGCGTATGCCGTGTATGCCCATCGCGTTGGCCATGTCAGCAAAATTCGGATTCTGCAGCTCTGTATCCGCATCCAAAAAGCCGGTGGCTTTCATTTCAAGCTCCACAAAACCTAATGTGCCATTATTGATGATGATCACTTTCACCGGTAAATTCAGCTGTTTTAAGCTAATCACATCGCCCATCAACATGGTAAAACCGCCATCGCCGCATAAGGCAATCACCTGGCGGTTTCGATCGTAACACTGCGCGCCGATCGCTTGTGACAGTGCATTGGCCATGGAGCCATGATTAAACGAGCCTAGCAAACGTCGCCGGCTGTTTAATTGCAAATACCGTGCCGACCAGACCGTGGGCGTGCCCACATCGCAACTGAAGACCGCATCGTCAGCCGCTTTTTCGCTGAGTAATCTCACCAAGGCTTGCGGGTGCACCACGCGGGTTTTATCGCTCACCACCGCGAGCTCATCCAAACCTTCGCGCGCTTTTTGATAGTGCGCGCGTGCGGTGGCTAAATGTGCATCGTCGGCTTTCACGGTTAACTTAGGCAATAAGGCATGAATCGTGGCTTTCACATCGCCCACCACACCTTGTGTTAAACACGCACGCTTGCCGAGGTTCGCCCCCTCAATATCCACCTGGATAATATTCGCTTTTTCGGGATAAAACTGACGATACGGAAAGCTAGAGCCCAAGATGAGCAGGGTGTCACAGGATTCCATGGCGTAATAACCGGATGAAAAGCCAATGAGGCCTGTCATGCCCACATCGTAAGGATTATCGTGTTCCACATGCTCTTTACCCCGTAATGCGTGCACCACTGGTGACTTTAAGGCTTCGGCAAGATTCAAGAGCTCATCGTGCGCGCCAGCACAACCTGCACCGCAGAGAATCGTCACTTTTTCGCTACTATTCAGCAAATTAGCCATCTTATCTAATTCATCACTGGAAGGTATGATCACCGGATTAGGCCGCTCGAGCTTACGCGGCAAAGGCGCATTTTCACAGAGGGAGAGGGCCACATCGCCCGACAGCACAAGAACCGCCACACCACGCTTGGCAATCGCCGCCTGCATGGCCAAATTCAGCATGTGCGGCATTTGGCTAGGGCGCGAAACCACCTCGCAAAACACGCTGCATTCTTTAAACACCGCCTCAGGGTGCGTTTCTTGGAAGTAATTCGAGCCGATTTCAGTGCTCGGGATATGCGCGGCAATAGCCAACACCGGTACTTGATTGCGTTGGCAATCGTACAAGCCATTAATTAAGTGCAAATTGCCCGGGCCACAGCTACCGGCACAGACCGTGAGCTCACCGCTCAAAGCCGCTTCAGCCCCTGCCGCAAACGCGGCCACTTCCTCGTGACGCGTGTGTATCCACTCAATGCTTTTTTGCTCGCGCAGGGCATCGGTAATGCCGTTGAGCGAATCGCCCACGATGCCGTAGATCCGCTTAATCCCTTGCGCATTTAAACTATCGACCAAGACTTGCGCCACATTGTGATGAGCCACGATAAGCTTCCTTGTTTGTGTAACATGAGCATCGAGTATAGGCCGGTGAAAAATAAAATGTCAAAGTCTGTAAGATGTTAAGACTTTCTTAACAATGTTGCTGAACAATGACATACTCAAGCATCGAATGACGAGCCCAATAATCAATGACAAGCAGGCATAGGGATATACAAATTGCAGTCACGCGTCTTTGCAATGAGGCCATAGCTCAAGAAGCAATATCCAAGCGTGCTCTTGCAATTCTTGAGGCGCTTAAGCTTCATATACTCCGAACCAAAGTCGAACAAATCACCCAGCCTTACGCTCTATTTGCTTCCTCAAAATCTCCTATAGATACCGAAAACGAATTGCGCACGGCCAAGGTATTGCAGTATGCCATCGCTAAACTTAATCAACTAAAAGCGTCTCTTCGCCCAACAGAGTTAATAACAGAATTAACGACGCTCGCACAAAGTGGGGCTGAGCCCGCAGGTGCAAGCCCAAGAAGGCCAGCGATGGGCGCTGCAGGTCCATCAAATACCGTCAATCCCTTAAATGTATTGTCCACATCATTCAAGGGCTATTGGGATACTTGCCAAAAACGCATAGAAACCTTATTACGCAAACAAGCGCCGTGTGTTAACGCCAGCACGCGAAGTAATCGGGCAGATCTAGATTTTAACCTCAGAGAATTTATTAAGTCAGTTAACACCTTATTTAAAACACCGGCACCATTTGAAACATCGGCACCATTTGAAACACCGGCACCATTTGAAACACCGGCACCGATTGAAACCCTGATAATCAACATCAAGAAGCTCTACGAAAACCAGGTTTTTAATACGATGAGCCAGAAAAAAGGCATCATGCCAGACGCTGCTTACCGTATTGAGAAAGAACTGAACGCATTCATTCGGTTTTTTAGCCGACACTCGAGCGGCATTAAACATTTCGCCCCTAAAAAGCACCCGCTAGGCCGGCACAACCCCGCCAGTTTGTTTTATCAGTCTCAGCAGCAAGCGATCGAGAGTCGCGATTCTCAACAACTCGACATTACAATGAGTTAAACACACTACGTAGGTATTCACCAAGCCTAAACCTTAAGGTTTCCTTAATCTTTCTACGCCATGCTCAATACAGGGGAAAAAAGGGGAAAGTTATGCGTGGCCGAGAAGTACGCCGTGGTTTATCATTTAACCCAACAACACCTAGTGGACAACGCCCCGGTGTGGCGACACTACAACCTCCCAAAGAAAGCCCGAGCGTGATGACGGCTGAATTTCTTGCCGCTCAAGCAGCAGCACTATCAACACCTAGTCAACAATCTGCGCAAGCGAACACTCCTGGCGATCCTTATACTCCCGGCAATTTCAACTCTGAGATCTTTGTATATACAAGCATCGATATCGCACGTCTTATCAACACCAAAACGGTTGAACTTTGCGATGCAGCGATAAGGGCTATTGACGAGCTTGATCTTGCGGCAGACTTAAAAGAAGCGATCAAAAAACACTTCAATGATCTCAAGTGGGGCACCTTACCCAGCACCTTCGACCCTAAAACGATTAACCTAGATAAGCACACAACAAGACTGGCGAATTGTATCACGGCGCTAAAACAGTATGGAGCTCATATTCAAACTTGGATTGCTGCGTTAGAAAACTTAAAAGAGCAGGGCGATGCGCTTATAAAAGAATTCAAAGCACCAACTCAACAACCGGAAAGTGTAAGCTGCCGCCCCTGTTACACGCCGGGTCGAACCCCGGGAGCTTCAACGCCGTATTCAACATTCAGCGTAACCTCTGAGGCGCAATCGCCCGACATTTTCACAGGTGCAAACCGTACCCTCACAGAGTTTTGCCGCTTAGGCTTTGAATTCACAGCCGAACAAGAGGCGCCTCCTGCAAGGCAGCCCGATCCTTTATCACCGCTTGCATGTCCAGCGGCCACACCACATCAACCCGTGAGACTCAGCTCAGACGACACGCCAATCCATAATAAACGTCAAGATTTAAGCCAAGAGCACCAATTATTTCAAGCTTATTTTCGCCCGCTCATTGCAAGGTTCGAAGAACAACAAGCACGCTACATCCCAACTCAGCACAAGCGATTGGGAAGAATTAATCAAACCCTATCTGAGTTAAACCGCATACTTGATGATTCCGGCTTAAAAATCCCACAAGCTATCATAGCTTGCATGAAATCTGCCTATGAACAATATTTTTTCACGCCTGCCAGCGAGGCAAAACGCCCAGAAAATTTACTGACTATTGAGCGAGAATTTGAAGCTGAAATCCGTGAAGCGGTACTCTTTTTGAGTAACAACACGATTGATCTTTACCAGAGCGTAGGCCAATTACGATTGCCGACTGAGCAAGAAACATCGCTAACTCAACACGAGCAAGAAAAGCTAAAACAACTGAAGCTCAACCTTTTTAGATTAATTCGTGAATCTGAAACATCACAGGTACCCGCTGGTGAAAGCCAGGACGTCATAAATGCTTTTGCAGCAAAACTGAAAACCTTGTTGTTTGCAGATAAGCAGATTTCAAGCGAAGAAGAAGTGGAAGCCTTAACGCAATATGAGCTGCGTAGTGCTGACGAGATTTTGTTTGAGGTTGCTATCATTTACGAAGATAAGTTTCTCACCCCGTTGAGTCGGCACGGCCGCTTTATCCCAGGTATCGCGTATAAATTTGAGCAGCAAATTCGCGAAGCAGCAGGCGAGAGGCTTTCTCGCCTTTGTAACTTACAAAGACTGACAAAAACAGATATCGCGAGAGTCGTTCTTGGCAAAGTGCTTGAGCTTTGTGAGACCATGCCTGAAACATTAGCGCAAAACCTTCAATCACAGATCAATGCACTAAAGTGGAGCACGTTAACCAGCACCGCGAATCCAGACGCTGCTGATATCAGCATTGTTGTGGAAAAGCTCGATGAGCTATTCAAAAAACTTCCCCACCGTAGCGACTACCATAGAAAATTAAGCATATTCCGCAAAAAGATGAATCTGCTCGCAGCTGAGTTCAATCGCTTAGGTATGCCAAGCGGTGCTCAACAACCCTTTAGTGCTAACCATACAACACTGATTGAATTTTGCGAGTTTGATTTTAACTGTAAGGAAGCGATAGAGCGGCCTATGGAAGGCGCTTCACCTCCGGTGGCTCAAGCAGCCAGCCCGCGTCCAGGAACCATCGAAAATCATGAACAAAAACCAAGCCCTCAAGCGTATGCAGCAGAAGAAAAAGGGCTATTTCTGTCATATCTTCAAAATTTAATGTCAACATTAGAGCAGCTCACTGCGACTACAGAAGGTACGGTTTCATCAGCGCTTGAGGTATTCATTGCGAACCTACGAGAACACCATAGTAAAGCACTTTATGATTTGATCGTAGATACGCTTGAGACGGAGCATTATGGCGCAGCTGAAAGCGTGACAAGACAACAGATCGTCAGCGAGTTGCGCGAGTCTTTTAAGACAACCTTTATTGATGCCGTTTCTCGCGATCCTTCAATTCCAAAATCCGCCAATGCTATTCTAGAAAAAGTTAATGGCGCATTAAGTGTGCTTGGTGCTGCGCCTTTTGATCGTACGACACTCACTGTTAAGCCAGAACCCGTGTATGGTACACTAAGACAAAAATCAGACTGTGCTTTCGCTCGTAGAACGCTTGTAGAGTTTTCAGACCGAGTCATAGGGAATATAAACCATTACCCTCCACATTTGCGCAAAAAAATTCGCAATCTTTTTACCGAATTAAAATTACGTACAATACGTAGCAAAGTCGATATCATCCAAGACGTAGTGGAAGAAGTTAATGTCTTCAATTTGAACCTCGTGAAAGCCTCCCTAAAGCCTCACAGCCCATGTCCCAACATTAGAGAGCTAATCGGCGAGATTGATGAAAATTTAAACCTCATTAAAAGCAATACCACTTATTATGAAATCGCACAGGAAGAACAAACAAATCGTGAAATGACATTATTCAAGGACTATTTTTTAAACTTGGCCACACAACTTGAAGCGAAAGCCAACCATCTTGGAAAAGCGCCTCGTGCATCAACAAATCGTGCACGTGAAACAGCTAAAACAAAGCTTCAGGATTTTATCGCTGAATTAAGAAAAATATTGACTCCAGCTAAAGTTCCCTGTGTATTGTCGAAAGGCCCGGCAGGGACCCGCAGCGA
Organism: Gammaproteobacteria bacterium CG11_big_fil_rev_8_21_14_0_20_46_22; assembly: GCA_002796245.1. Lineage (NCBI taxonomy): Bacteria > Pseudomonadati > Pseudomonadota > Gammaproteobacteria > Gammaproteobacteria bacterium CG11_big_fil_rev_8_21_14_0_20_46_22. Next base: position 49,854 of record PCWT01000073.1, read on the forward strand.
AAAAGAAATTACGAAGGCCATTAAGGCTGCCTATAAACAATACTTCTTTGATCCAATGAAAATAGGTGTTGAGGGCAGTACAATGCCTGACTTTGTCTACGATGTCGAAAAAGCCGTTCGCAATGCTTTACTGTTCGTGAGCCGAGATACGATTGATATTGAAAACCGTTTTGCGCCCAAAAAGCACCCTTTACATAAACACCACGCTAGCTTCTACGCAAATCAACAGCAAAGCGCAGGAAGCGCTTGTGGCAGAGATAACATAGTCACAAGGGTTCAATGCTAAAAATAACATGAAAACCCGCAAGAGCTTTGCTAAGCTAGCCTAAACGTTAACCAAGGACACTTCGCCATGATGGCACTTTTATTCACGTTACTCGCTGTATGTGTTCTGCTCGCCGCCTTTGGGCTGCGTCGCGTTGCCATCGCGTGTTTTATCATCACCTTTATCTTGGCTTGCTTGTGGTTTATGCATCACATGAGCGCCAGCATTGAAATCCATTTGTGAGGAGGGGGGGGTATGAGCACAACCACGATCAAACTCATCGAGCGCACGCTCAATGCCTTAGAACTTTGTGGCATTATTGTGGTTTTGCTGGCCGCCTTTGTGTTTCAGTTTGCCTTTGGCGAGCTACCATGTCCCTTGTGTTTATTGCAACGTGTGGGCTTTGTGATGATGGCCTTTGGGTTTATGTTAAATTTACGTTTTGGTCTAAGGCCGAGTCATTATGCCCTGGTGATTTTAAGCGCGCTGTACACCGCCTTTGTTGCACTGCGCCAGATTGCGTTGCATGTATTGCCGGGCAGTGGCGCCTACGGTAGCCCGTTTTTGGGTTATCACATGTACACTTGGTCGTTTATTCTATCCATGGTGATTATTGTGTTCACCACCATCATGCTCTCCATCGATCGGCAATATTTCCCCGTGACTGGGCTTAAGCGCAATAAGATTGTAAGCTATGTTCTTATGCTGATTGTGCTCGGGTTCATCGGCGTGAATATCGTCTCGACCTTGATGGAGTGCGGCATCAAGCAATGCCCGGATAACCCCACAGGACAAACGCATATAAATTTTTCCCCATAAAGTTAAGGCATGTATCCCGCCAAAACGCAAGCCTGAGTTTAAGCCAACCAATCTTTCTTCACATTGCTCGTTAAGCGAGATTGGTTGCGTTTTTCACGCAAAGCATCAAGCGTCTCATCGCCCACTTCATGCGGGCGGGCGATGAAGGTGGTGGAGTGTGCATCGGCGATTTCGTCTTCCGGGCGGCCTACGGTGTAGTAATAGGTGGCGATAGATTTACGGGTCATGCCTTCAGGGCAATTTAAGGGCTCTGGGTGACCGTGATAGGAATGCTCAGAAGTCGTGAACACCGCCAAGCGGTTGAACAGCGGTAAAATCTTCTTTTCGCACTGGTTTAACACATGGCGACCATTTTCACGCTTGCCAGACCACAGCTCAAAATAACCACCGTACTCTTCTTCCCAACTCTGGTTTAAATACAGTAAAACATTCAATCGCCGTTCAAGCTTAAGCTTTTTGTAGTGGTTAAAGTCGATGTGCACATCGAGCTTACCGCCGGGCTTGATTTGATGAATACCGCCGCCACGGTAATACGGATCGGGAATAATGCCATCAATGCCCGTGAGTTTTTCCAAAAAACATAAAAACACCGGCGAGTTCAGCGCGTACAAAATACTCGAGATGGGCGAGGGCAAAAGACCCACCTGATCAAAGGCGAGCTTTTTCTCCAGAGGATTGTCATAGCGGTAAAAATCCAGCTCTTCGGGCTTGGGAAAGGCATCGACCGCGGCCTGCACAGCGAGCTCGTTCAAAAAGTTATCAAACACCGCATGAGAGAAAGGCGCTGCCGTTTGGTAGGCTTGCGCAGACTGCTCGGCCAGGGCTAATAACGCTTTTTCATCTTTGAATATTGCTGTCATGGCACTATTTGCTCTTTGTTTTCACTTAAGGGCATGATACCGAAAATGATTAGGCATGCAACAGTACCTTTTTGTTCAGCAGCCTTAATAATTAGTATTAACGAATAGTTAACACTGACTTGCTTTATATCAATATACTCGCCCTTTAGTTATCGTAAAATGTACCCTGTAAAACAAAAACGAGGCACAGGTCATGAAGAACACATCAAATTCCCATCACTCTTGGCAACTTAAGGCTTATGTCGACTTTTTTGTCGCAGCAGAAGCCGGTGATACAGAGCGCCTAAAAGCGCTCAGCAGCGAAAACATCGTTTGGGACTTTAATGCCGGAAGTCAAACTAAAGAGGGCTTGCCCTGGATTGGCCTGTTTCAAGGGCATGATGAAATTATCCGTGTCGCACAAAAAATCAAACCCTTCAAGATTGAGGTCTTAACACGAGAGTATGATTTAATCATCGAAGACACATCACGATTGATTGTCTTTGCAAAGGATACCATACGAATGTTTGACACAATCGCCATTGAAAATATTCATTTTGCCAATATGGTTGAATTTGAAGGAAAGAAAATATGGCGTATTAAAACAGTAGAAGATAATACACGGATATTAAGCGCGTATAAAGACTGGCAAGAGCGCGAAAGAAGACCAAAGGCGCGCTCTATGCGGTAGCTCAGCAGGTCCCACCGTGAATTAAGAGATAGGTTGACACGCTAGTCGCCGAACGTCATCACGCCATTATCGTCTGGTTGTTCAGGGCAATTCATTTCAGCATTCGGAAATTGCCAGATCAAATTAACCTTGGTGAGATAAACACATTGAAATAGACTAGGCTCTAGCAACACATCATAAATACAGTCAATGTCTGAGGGCTCTGAGTTGGTACCGACTGACAACCCAAAGACAGGAATCGGATCCATCGAATCGGGATCACAAGGCACGAGATTGCCAGCCTTTATATTCGCAGGCGAAGCCTTGGAAGCGACGGTACTGGGCGATGCTTCCATCCTGGCATCGGCGCCCGAAAGCAACCAAGTGTCAGTGTACAGGGTGGTGTTAGTTTGATTATTAATAAGCAGGGAGGCTTCGCCATTGAAGGCCTGCTTGGCAACGGCCAAGACACTTAGTGAAAAAAAAAGCACGATACCGACAGCGTGGATTCGAATGGCTTTCATAATTTCCCCCTTGGACAATGACACCACATAACGAATAACCATAGTCTACTCGTCGAATGCGCTTAAGCAAGGGAAAAAAAAGTGGCGCTAACCCCATGGTTTTAGCGCCACTTTTTTAAAATGCCTAGCGATTAACTAAGAGGCAGGCGTTACGTCGATATTGCCGTTATCAACCTTGCACTGGATGGTTGAAGAGGCAACCGGCAAAGCTTGAGCATCAACACGCTCATCACCATTTTCATCTTGATATACATGATAAGAACACGCTGAGCCTGCGCCTTGCCCTGTGATTGTGACCACGAACGAAGCCATGCGCGCATGTGGTCGCACTTTACAGATTGAGCAATTTTTGTCAAGCCAAAAATGCAGTGGTCGACAAGAGCAGCCCTTTAGAACACAATAACATTCTTCACCCCCCTGGGAGCAAACCTCATGAACTCAACACCACGCATCGAATTTCACGGCCAGACAATTGACGTGTTACTACAGAAATCACAAACGCCCAGTCAGGCAGAATGCTTTCACTACACTTTGCCCAAAGGTTCAGAGCCCGTGCCCGCGCATATTCACGCAGAAGAAGAGGAGTTCTTTTTTATCATTGATGGCCAGGCATGTTTCACAATCAATGGCGAAAAGCGCATCGCCAAAGCCGGAGACTTTATTCCCGTGCATCGCGGCACGCCGCACGGCTTTCAACAACACGGTGACAAAGACTGCATCATGTGGGTTGTGGCAAGCGGAAAAAATTCTTTGGCCGATTACCTAAAAGGCGTGGCTGAAATTCTTAATGGCAATGACAGCGAAGCACTCGCGAAAGAAAGATTTTTGGCCTTATTTAAGCGCTACGGCGTCACCATTCCAAACTTCGAGCTTTAATAGGTAGCCTATGAAATTTTGTAAAAAAACTGACATCATCAAGCGAAACAACGCAGACAACTGCGTGGTGTCTGAATACCCCACCAACGATCAAGACCTAGATTTCGCTATCGTTCGTGTGGATGGCCGATACCCTGAAACTGGCTTTGCTGTGAACCGCGAGGTGAAGGAAATTGTCTATATTGGCGAGGGCAGTGGGTTGGTTTTTGTTGAGAACCAGCGCATTGAGCTCAATCAAGGTGATGTGATCCTCATCAACCCGGGCGAGCTTTTTTACTGGGAAGGGCATTACACGCTGCATATTGCTTGCAACCCCGCCTTTACGCCAGAGCAACATCAACACGTGAACGACACCGAACAGGTATAAAACATGCAAACGCAAAGCACACCAGAAACCTATCAACACACATCCCCGGCAGGCGCCGAAGTTCGACTACTGATGAACAATGAGCAGGGTGGAATGGCACACTGCACGCTGAAAGCCAATACGGTTTCCAGAGCCGTTAGGCACCATACTGTAAGTGAGTTTTGGTATGTGTTATCCGGCTCAGGCGCGATTTGGCGCAGAGAGAACAATGAAGAACAGATCACCACGCTCACACCAGGCGTGAGCATAGACATCCCTTTGGGTTGCGATTTTCAATACCGCAGTGATAATGCTGATCTGGTATTTATTTGTGTTACTTTGCCACCATGGCCTGGTGCGGACGAAGCCAGCTATGTCAAAAAGGGAGCTTGGGCGCCCACTGTCAAATAAAGCTAGCGATTCTGCGCCAAGTAGCGGTCCAGGTGATTAGAAAATTCTTGAATGTCCTTGGCGCTCATCTGCGAACCACCACCGCGTATCATGCCGCTGTCACGCAACACTTCGTTGATGTTGCGCGTGGCTAAAATTTGCTTAATGTTTTCAGCCAAGTAAAATTTACCGCGTGGATTGAGTGCCGCCGCATTTTTGGTGAGGGCCGCATCAGCCAATGGAATGTCGGCCGTGATCAGCAAATCCTTTTCTTCAATGTGCTCAACGATGTAATGATCCACGACATCAAAGCCAGACTCGACAATTTTTCGTGTGATAAACGGCGAGGGGGGTATGTCAAAATAATGATTCGACACAATACAAAGCAGCGTTTTTGTGCGCTTTGCCGCATTAAACAGTATTGTTTTTATCGCCTTAGGGCAGGCATCACCATCAACCCAAATCTTCATCACAGACCACGCCAGGTTATTTTCAGGCATGAATCTTACCACATCAACGATGAAGTGGTATGATCGCAGCATAAACCGTATGCATGAAAAGCAGAAGACTATTCACGTCGCTAACTGGAGTCAAAAATTAACATGTGGTGGACTGACCTTATCTATCTAGTCGTCGGTTGCTTGGGCGGCATCATTATTGGCGCACTGGGTAGCGGCAGCAGCTTGATCATTTTACCCGCTTTATCGCTGATTTTTCCGCTGATTTTTCCAGCCAATCTTGCGCTTAAAATGGCCGTTGGCACCTGTCTTGCAACACTCATTATTGGGGCGATCTCAGGTGCAGCCAGTTATTTGAAAGCCGGGCACCATGACAACACCTTACTTAAGCTTTGCCTGCCTGGCGTTATCCTTGGCGGTATCGTGGCACCTTTTACTGCACACTATTTACCCACAGGTTTGCTTAAGTGGTACATCGGCTTATACATTTTTATTATGGGGGTGTATAAGCTCATCAAGCTTTTTCAACACCGTCACAAACACATTGAAACAAAGCCTTTGCAGCCCGCTCTGATTTTCACCGTCAGTTTCGTGAGTGCTTGTTTAAGCGGCATGGCGGGTGTTGCCCTAGGCATCATCATGATTCCTTTTTTGTCTCGCTATGCCGATCATAAATCCGTGGTTGGCAGCAATTTGGTGCTGGCCGTGCCATACGCTATTATTGGTAGCATAGGCTATGCCACGTCGGGCCTGTCTGTCACGCACAGCATTCCTGCCTCGCTGGGTTATATTTATTTGCCAGCCTTTATCTTTATTTCAATCACTATGCTAATTTTCCCACCACTGGGTTTAAGGCTTGTCAAAGAAGTGCCGGTGCGGCGTATGCAAACTATCTTCTACACGTATCTTGTGATTATTGGGGCTATTATTGTCGTTTAAATCAATCAATGAATAGGGGAATCGAATGATACAGTTTAACACTATCGCGCCACCCAACTCACCGAATTTTTGCTTGGTTTATAGCGCAAAGCAAAAGCCGGGCGACCGTATTATCCAACCACCGGTTTACGATCGTAATATCCATGATGTCGAAAAACAGTGGCTAGCATACATTTCTAAACAACCCAGAATAAAACGTTTATCTGTCGACAAACACCAGCATCATTATCGCTTCGAACAACGCTCAGCCGTGTTTCATTTCCCTGATATTATTGATATCCAATTTGTATCGCTTGGACAGAAGAAAACCACTGTTTATTTCTATAGCAGAAGTGTTTATGGTTATTATGATTTTGGTGTCAACTGTAAGCGCTTAAAGCGGTGGCTGATCGAGAAACCATCCAGCTAATTTTAAGCAAAACTTGGCAGTTATTGCTCGCCTATGATAAAGATAATCTCGATTTTCCAAAAAATGCAGCCAAAAAAACCACACTAACCCAAAGGCTGCTTGTTACTTAAATCGAATGCCTGAGAAACGAGCAGGACAATTTGCCGATTTAAAGCTTCTGAGGCTTCAAGCTATATGAGTGGTAGTGTTATTAATGTTGATGGTGGGCTTTCTTCAGATGTATTTATGCGGCTCGATTTTTAGTGCTATTACTAGGTTCTAGTGAGCCTTTCTGAAAAGTAATCAACGAACACACGTATTTTGGGGTCAATATACTGTTGGTAATGATAATACATGGCGATATACGTTTTATTTTTATTCAGCCTCGGTAAGATTTCTACTAGCTTGCCTGATTGAAGTTCGTGAATAACTTCGTATTCTTTAATAAAAATAAAACCCAAGTGTTTAAGTGCTAATTCAATGGCTGTTTGGTCGTCATTGACGCGAATATAGGGTTGGTTAATTTCAAGTGATTTATTATCACTTAATTGAATTGTGTTTAAAGGTGCGCGAGCACACAAGCCAATGTAATGCAACTGGTGTAAGTCGCTTAATTTTTCAGGTTCACCCTGTTGCTTTAAATATTGTGGTGAAGCACATAAAATATCGCGCGTGATAAAGCAGTTCTTTCTCACCAGGTTTTCATGCTGAATAAAATCAGGGGCAATTAAGATATCCTGTTTTCCAGGAACGTAGTCAGAAGATTTTTCAGCGATATCAAAAACTAAATTGATATCCGGATAGCGCTTTAGAAAATTTTCGATATGGGGAACAATCCAACCATTGGCAATGGCGCGGTTAACGCTGATCATCAAACGGCCTTTGGGTTTTGCTTTATCAAGCTTTGCAATTTGATGGGTTTCATCGAGTTTCTCAAGGAGTTCTTTGTAAGCATGGTAATAACGCTCACCAATAGGGGTGAGCTTAGAGGTTTTGTTATCACGCTCCAGCAATAAAACCCCTAGTTTTTCTTCTAGCTTGGCGAGTTTTTTATTAATCGCAGCACCGGTTTGATGTAGCCGTTTCGCCGCTTCTAGCTGAGAGCCGCAATCCACAATCGTCACAAAAGCTTCAATACAGGCAAGTTCATTCATAAGCATTATAACAAATAGTTAATATGGTAAAGATTATAGTCAATATGCTAACAATTTGCCAAATATTAAAATAGGGCAGTTATTAATCAAAAGTGATATTTGGAGTGAGTGATGGCAAAGCAGCACAAAAAGTTTAGACAAGCAAAAAATCCTTATGATGATATATCCTCGGGAAGTTGGATTGAATTGCAGGAACTTGATGGCGACATGCCAAAAGCAGCAACCATAGCGCCCGATACTCCTAAAGCAAAAACTACAGCTCTTGATATTCCTTATGATGCATGGTCGTTAATTTTGCAACATTTTGATCGCGCAGAATTAGCTGGATTCATGAGAACATGTCGTACATTTAAAGAGGTTGCACAGGAAGAATTTTTTTATTTACCGATAAAAAAGGAGGTTATCCGTTTAAACAGTGAGGAAGTTAACGTTTTCATACGTCTTAGTATTTCGAATATTAAAGAAAAGATAACAGCACCAGATTGGCCGGAATATAATACAAGTGAATTACCAGAAAAACCATGGAAACCGACGGATTACTTGTACCTGAATATTATACCGGAATTAATAACCATCCATGAGTTGTTCGATCTTTTTTTTAAAAATACCTTTGCAGAAAAACCTTTTGTCAAAGTGCTAGGTGAGCTAAGGCAGTATTACAAAGAATTTGGACCTTACTTTCAACGAATGCATTTGAAGGACAAGGCGCAGTTTTTTGAGTTTGTTGATAAAAAATATAAGGAAATTGTAAGTTTATTAAAGCGAGAGAAAAAAACGAGAAGGATTTCTTTTTTTCATCGTACACAACCGACTATAATAAGCGAACTATACAAATTGATGCAGCTGGTTATTGAGAAATCACCCGTGTCGCACGTGTGGTCATGTCCATGTACGTTATACCCACGGTAATTTTTGTTATATAAGGTAGTGTAATATTAAATGGGCGTAGTTGCAGTTATGACTTGAATCCACCACTTACCAGATACGGAAAAGACTGATAACTGAAATTATCAGTCTTTTTGTTTGGGGGAAAAAGGCGGACTCAACTGATAAGTGGGTCCAACTCCAAAAGCGGTCCAAAAGTGTCACTCATAGAAGTAAGCGGTAATTTATCCCCACCTTTCAAAGCCATCAAAAACGCTTAACACTGTCTTCATCGATAAACGATGAGGAGATGAGCCGATGGGCGAACGGTCAAAGCAATCCAGCAAAAAGTTAAGCCGCGAGGACTGGCGAGCACACTATGAAGCCTGGGTGTCGAGCAGTGAAAGTCAGACCACGTATTGTGAGCGACATGGTTTAAACTATGCGTCGTTTTATTACTGGCGCACACAATTAAGCCAGAATTCAGACAGGGCTAAATCACGGTTCGAAACGCTGACGGTTCCAGCACCCCAACATGCTTCGTCTAACATTCGAATTCATCTACCCAACGGTATTCAGCTATCGATCAGTGCATCAGCCCAGTTAGGCTTGGTAAGCGATGTGCTTCAGTTGTTGGGGGTTTCAACATGTTAAGCTTTTCTGAATCCATCAAGGTTCATTTATCCTTAACACCCATTGATATGCGCAAATCGATTGATGGGTTGGTGGCGCTTGTTGTTGATGAGTTAGAACAATCGCCGCAATCGGGCGACGTGTTTGTATTTTATAATAAAGCGAGAGATAAACTGAAATTGGTCTACTGGGATCGCAACGGTTTTGCGCTTCATTACAAGCGATTGGATAAAGGTCGATTTCGTATTGAGCGAAATCAAGCTGGGCGATTGGAAGTGACTGCGCAACAATTACAATGGCTATTAGCCGGTTTAGAATTTCAATTAATGCAGCAATTTAATGAATTAAATTACACACATTATTATTGATCCTGGTATACTGTTTTCATGTTAGAGATCAGCGAATTACAGCATAAAACGCCTGAAGAATTAACAAAAATTATCGTCACGCTGAGTGAGAATTTACAAAGTCAAATCGATTTAAAACACATTGAGTTACAAAAAAACAAACACTCATTGATCTACTCTACGAACAAATTTACTTATTAAAGCACGGCAAGTTCGGCGCGAGCTCAGAGCGTTATATCGATGAACAGCCGCAAGGTCGCTTGTTTGATGAAGCTGAATTACCACAAAACACACCTGAAATTGAAGCTGCCGATGAAAGCATTACGGTACCTGAACATCAGCGCAAGAAGCGCGGGCGCAAGCCTTTACCGGAAGACTTGCCTCGTGTTGAAATCATTTATGATTTGGCCGACGGCGATAAGCAATGTACTTGTGGCTGTCAATTGACCTGCATCGGTGATACGCGCACAGAACAGCTTGAGATCATTCCGGCCAAGATGCAGGTTTTAGTGCATGTTCAGAAAAAATATGCGTGTAAAGGTTGTGAAGAAACGATTAAAATGGCGGATAAGCCCAAGCAACCGATTCCGAAAAGCATCGCGGCGCCTGGATTGCTTTCGCATGTACTAACGCAGAAGTATCAGTACCATTTGCCGCTGTATCGTCAGGAGATGATGTTCCAAGGCATTGGGGTGGATATACCGCGCGCCACCTTGAGTCTTTGGGTCATACGTTGCAGCGAATTACTACAACCCTTGGTGAATCTGCTTGAAGATGACATTCTGAATTATGATATTGCCTATGCGGATGAAAGCACACTTCAAGTATTAAAAGAACCCGATAAACCGGCGCAAAGCCAATCCTATCTATGGTGCTTTGGTGGCGGGCCACCCGGTCGATTCAGTGTGGTGTATCATTATCACCCGAGCCGTGAGCATCAAAAAGCGATCGACTTCTTTGAAGGCTACAGGGGCTATCTCCATTGTGATGGCTATCAAGCTTACGACGCTGTGAAAAAGAAAGATCCGGAAGAAATTACCTTAGTGGGTTGTTGGTACCATGCTCGCCGCAAATTTGTGGAGGCTGAGAAGGTCAGCAAGAAACCGGGTTTAGCCAAATACATCATTAAGGAAATTCAGCATCTTGCCAAAGTCGAAAAAGCGATTCAGGCTGAACAGTTGAAAGCTGAGGCAGCCAAGCGGTATCGCATAGAAAAAGCTTTACCCACGATCAAAAAAATCAAACTAAAACTGGATGATCATCACGACAAAGTCTCTTCACAAAGCAAGCTGGGTCAGGCGATAACGTATACACTGAACCAATGGCCGAAGTTGTTAACGTATCTCGAAGATGGCCGCTTAGAAATCAGTAACAATCGTATGGAGCGTGCAATCAAACCCTTCGCGGTTGGACGGAAAAACTGGCTCTTTGCTAACAGTGTTGCTGGCGCCAAAGCGGGCGCGATTATCTATAGCCTGATTGAAACGTGCAAAGCCCACAGCATCAACCCATACGACTGGT
>PCWT01000073.1:60910-66415 GCA_002796245.1 Gammaproteobacteria bacterium CG11_big_fil_rev_8_21_14_0_20_46_22
GACAGAATTGCCAAGCTGCGAAACCGTTGAGCAATACGAAGCTCTGTTACCCTTTAATTTTAAAGACCAGAAAAATTAATGCCCGTAAACCGGGTGCGTAATTTACCGCTTACGCTTATCCAATATATGAAGGATATCGTTATTGAGTGCAAAATAAATCGTTTGTTCATCCGCGTTGAATTTTGGTGGTGAATCAAAGCGCTTTTGCTCTGAAGGGGATAAAATAACAAGCTTAGTCATCTGACACCTTGGTTGTTAAACTGAATTTTCCAAGTTTGGCATGATAGAGCATTTCTTTAGGATTGACAATAGTGGTGATTACCACGATAATCACCTTATATATTTTAGCGCAAGAGGGCGCTTAATCAGGGATTCATTATGCCAAAATCACCGAAAGAAATTAAGCAGAAATTAACAGAACAAAGTATTGTTCTCAATTTAAATAATGAAGAATACAAAGGGCTTTTAAATGAATTAAAAAGTAAGATCCGTAATGCAAGACTAAAAGCCGCTCTGGCCGTGAATCACGAGGTGATTAGTTTATATTGGCATATTGGTCAACAGATCATTATACGCCAAAATTGGGGCAGCAAACTGGTCGAAACCTTATCAAAGGACCTACAAAACGCCTTCCCTGAAACGACTGGTTTCTCAGTGAGAAATCTACAAAGAATGCGTCAATTTGCTACATATTACCCTGAGTTCGAAATTATGCCACAAGCTGTGGCACAATTGCCGTGGGGTCATATTTCTGTTTTAATTCATAAGGTTAAAGATGACACCATTCGTTGTTGGTACGCTGAACAAGCCATTGAGCAAGGCTGGTCACGACCAACATTAGAACGCTATCTAAAAGAGGAACTCTATCAGCGGCAAGCGATTTCATCGACGAAGGCTTCTAATTATCTAGCTCGACTACCCTCCCCGCAATCTATGTTAGCTCAGGAATTACTCAAGCAGCCTTATAACTTCGATTTTCTGGGATTGCATGACGAAGCGCATGAGCGAGAAATTGAGCATGCATCCATTCAACACATTACTAAGTTTATGTTAGAGCTTGGTAAAGGATTTGCATTTGTAGGCTCACAAGTGCCTATCACGATTCATGATGATCAATTTTTTATCGATATGCTTTTTTATAATTTGCATTTGAGGTGCTTCACCGTTATTGAATTCAAAGCCACCAAATTTAAACCAGAGCACGCAGGTCAGTTAAACTTTTACCTGAGTGCTGTTGATGATTTAATGAAGCATAAGGAGGATAATCCAAGCATTGGTTTATTGCTTTGTAAATCACGAAATAAAATTGTAGCTGAATATGCGTTGAAAGATATTCAAAAACCAATAGGTGTTTCTGAATATCAATTAACGCGAGCCATCCCTGACAATCTACAAAAAGACTTGCCTTCTGTTGAAGAAATTGAAGCAGAATTAAATGAATTAGAAGATGATTGACAGGTCAACAATATGCGTCAACAATTAATAACCTTTCGTGAATTCAAATTGATGAGCCTAACAATTTTGTTGGCTATTTGTGGTTCGTTGGGTGTAGATATTCATCTTGCATCATTACCTCACATCATGACTTACATGCATACCACAAGACCGCATATGCAGCAATCCGTGACCTTCTTTATCCTTGGTGTTGGTTTAAGTATGTTGGTCTATGGACCATTATCTGACAAAGTAGGTCGTAAACCCGTTGTGATCTTCGGATTATGTTTGGCTTGTATTGCAAGTTATTCTGCCGCATTTGTTCAAAGTATCATGCCATTTTTGATTTTAAGAATTCTGCAAGGAGTTGGTAGCGGTGTATGCTGGGGATTGGGTCGCATTATCGCAGCAGATGTCATGCATGGTGAACGTCTGGCAGCCATTGGTTCTTACTTTACTTTGTTTTTAAGCTTATCTCCATTGTTAGCGCCCGCTTTGGGCGGTTATATTCAGCACTGGTTTGGTTGGCAGGCTAATTTTATTCTGCTTGGCAGTATTATTTTATTTGCACTCATATTTTTTATTTTATTTTTTGAAGAAACAAATAAACACAGACGCCCTGAAGCTTTTGCCTTATTTTCGCTCGTTAAGACGTATGCGTCATTTTTTCAAAACCGTTTATTCATTGGGTGTGCTCTACTGACTGGCATTGCGATGTCAGCAAATATATTTTATACCACTATAAGTTCCTTTATTTTTCAAAATCAATTTCACACAACGCCAATCGTATTTGGTTGGTTAACAGCTGTTGTTGGTGCGGCTGGGGTTATTGGAAAATTGTTTTCACCGTTTTTTATTTTACGACTCAAAAATCAAAAAACACTATTTCTTGGAATTGCACTCTTGTTATCGAGTGGTATCTTTTTATCAATTTTTACGTTTTCCGGCTATATCAGTATTGCTACTGTTTTAGCTGGCGTTTCAATCGCCATATTTGCGCTGGTATTTATAGGTAGTATCACGATGGCTATGGCACTTAGTCCGTTTCACGATAAACGTGGAAGCGCGGGGGCTTTATTCGGATCTTTTCAGTTGCTTATTTCTTTTGCCTTTAGCGCTATCGTTGCTACCTTCCCCCACCTAGGAACCAATACGTTAGCAGGTGCTTATGTTGTTTTGGGCTTATTAGGATTTGTTTGCTATTTTGGTTTAGTGAGAAATGCTAGATGAAAATAATCCCTCTACCAATATTTGACTCTATTGAAAATATCACTGATGAAAATGACTATTCTTATCTCAAAGAAGGCTATGATTTAAATGATATTAAAATCGCAACAAAATTTTTAAAATCTTACAAAGGCAGTCAAGGGACTTTTAATTCATATCGTCGTGAAATTGAACGACTCATTCATTGGTGCGTGTTGATTACTAATAAATCATTAAAAGAATTAAAGCGTGATGACATGGAAAATTTTATTCATTTCTGTCAAAAACCACCTAAATCATGGATAGGAAAAACAAAGCCGCCTCGATTTCTTGTTAAAGATGGTATACGCATTCCTAATACTAAATGGAGACCATTTATTGTTAAGCTTTCCAAAATAGAGCGTCGCAAAGGTATGGACTTAGACAAAAACAATTTTGAACTTTCACATGGGTCTCTGCGAGAGTCATTTGCTATATTAAGTAGTTTTTTTAACTATTTATTGCAAGAGGAATATGTTCCTGTAAACCCTGTCGCCATTATCAGGCAAAAAAGTAAATTCATACGAAAAACACAGGGGCAACCTAAAATTAGGCGATTATCAGAATTGCAGTGGCAATATGTAATTAAAACAGCAAAAAGCTTGGCAGAGCTTGATGCTGATGTTCATGAGCGTACACTATTTATTATGTCAGTTTTATATTCCATGTATCTTAGAATTTCAGAGCTTACTGCGAGTGAACGTTGGCAGCCGCAGATGAATCATTTCCATCGTGATAGCGACGGTAATTGGTGGTTCACGACTGTAGGAAAAGGTAACAAAGAACGTCAAATTGCAGTAAGCAATGCCATGTTAAAAGCACTAAAACGCTGGCGGAAACATCTGGGATTATCTGTACTACCCTCACCTGCCGATCAATCACCTTTGCTTCCAAAAACTAAAGGCAGCGGACCAATTAAAAGTACAAATTATATAAGAAAAATTGTGCAATACTGCTTTGATCAAACTATCGATCAACTTGATCAAGATGGGTTTTCTGAAGAATCTGAATCATTAAATGAAGCAACAGTACACTGGTTAAGGCATACAGGTATTTCAGATGATGTTAAAATTCGGCCTCGTGAGCATGTTCGTGATGATGCAGGACATAGTTCTAGCGCGATTACTGACCGTTATATTGATATCGAGCTGAGAGAACGTCATCGTAGTGCTAAAAAGAAAACAATTTCTGATGAAGATTAGGTTAATTGTTGTGCGACGAGTGACACTTTTGGACCGCTTTTGGAGTTTGACCCATAAGTGCAACTACTGATACTTTATTCAAACGCTACCTTTAAACCAAGTGCAATCAAGATCATTCCGGCGACTCTAGCTTGTATTTGCTTAATTTTCTGATTTTTTAATAAGACGGATTTTAATTTATGGCTAAAAAGAACGACTGCGCTATTAACACATGTGCCGCTTACAATAAAAATCAACCCTAACAAAGCAAACTGACAAAACAAGCCTCCATTTTCCGGCTGTACGAACTGAGGTAAAAAGGCGATAAAAAATACCAAAATTTTTGGATTTAATACATTCGTAACAAATCCATCAAGGAAAAGCTTGCCAGCACTTATACTGGCTAGATTTTTCGAGTTGATTACCATATTGTCTTTTTGTTTAAATAATTTAATTCCGAGATAAACTAAGTAAATGGCGCCCATAAATTTTATGGTATTAAACAAAATGTGAGACTGAATCATTATCGCCGATAAACCAGAGGCAACAACGAGAGTATAAACTAATAATCCCACAGATATTCCCGCGACTGAATAGAGCCCGCCGCGCAAATGATACGCCAAGGTTCGAGAGATAATAAAAAGCATATCTTGCCCCGGAAGAATGTTTAGCATTAAAGAAGCTAAAATAAACAAAAAGATCGTGTGAGCATTCATCTTACTCCTCCTTTTCTTAGTTCATCCCGCGCTTCCATAACAATCGAGTCTTTATGCATCTCTATAAACAAAGCCACTTTTGGATACTTGAGCCCCTACTTTCGATAGGCATCATCTTTTGAGATAGAGAGTTTATGATTTTGAGCTTCAAGCGCCAAAATAAACGGTTTGTACCCATCAGTGTTTACAATATTCCAAGCTTTTGTATAAGCTTTATCCGGCAAACTCTGATCCATGGCTATGATTGCTTTGAGCTCTTTCTTTTGGCCTAGCTTCAAATAAACCGCTTTTTGTATAGCAAATAAAAACAAATGTTGTCTGACCACCCAAGATAAATGGGCGTATTTTTTTAATGGCCCTGCGTATGGAGGTGTCCGTCCATCAAGATATACATGCAAAAGTTCATGGTAAATAATACTTAATGTCACAGGTAATGATAATGGCTTTTTAATAAAACTTTTCAAAGAGTAGCGCATGTTGACTAAAAGAGGCTGGCTCATTGAGGGAAAATTACATAAGGTGAGCGAAACGAGATAGCTTGGCATACGAAACGGCATATGAACAAGGTTTTGCGTTGTATTTAGTAACTTTACACCTTCTTGATTCCATGCTTGTTGAATACTGGGCAATCGTTGCAATAATTCATTTCGCCAGACTGGCTTAATGTTATAATGCATTTTATTAGTACAGACCATATCAAAGATTTTTGCATATTGAATCCGAACTTCTGGAGTTGCAGGTGCTGCTTCTACACCATTGCTATAAAAACCAATTAAGCATATAGAAAAAATCAAAAGCCATTTTGTCATAGCATCAACCCTAATTATTTACAATATCCAACTTTGTCAGAATACGTGCTTCTCAGTCAAATTAGTTCCATAGTGTTCTAACACTTGGCAGATTCTAATATTATGCTCCGTAAACCAGCG